>JAMCTO010000081.1:871-2853 GCA_023381095.1 Bacillota bacterium | reverse complement strand
ATCGGCAATTGCATTTTCACTTTTGGATTCCTCCTTCTTATATGATAGTACCATTGCTGGGATATATTAGTGCAACCCCTGGGGTATCCATTTGGATCGATCCGATGTGCCATCGCCCTAGAGATGCAATATACAGCGTAGATCGATTAGGACCACCGAAACATAGATTCGTCGGGGCTGCCAATGTCACTCCTTGGGGATCATTAAGCCATGTTTGAATGTTATTATCACGGATGCGCAAAATTGCATCGGGCCGGTAACAACCGACATAGATCGTCCCGGATTGGTCCACCGCTAGACCATCCGGGACCGTACCCGGCAACTCGGCCTCAATGCGGTATTGCTTTGTGGCTAAATTCAACCTGGATATGGCAGGGCGAGTGCTTTCAACGATATATAGCGACAAACCATCCGGCGACAGCGCCAGCCCGTTCGGGAAAAAACGACAGCGATCATCGACGAGGACAGGGTTTCCATCGGGCGGCACCGCAAATAAAAAACCATCGTTCTGGCCGAAATGTCCTGAATCTGTTATGTAAAGCCAACCTTTAGCGTCGAATACCGCGAAGTTAGGGTTCTCCAAACGGATATTGCCCACTGATTCAATGACGTGCAAGATATGACCGGTATCTTCATCCATCACAATCACGGCATGCCTTGCTGCGTCACAACACCATAGGCGACCCTGCCCGTCGCAAGAGACTCCTAAGACAAATCCGCCGGTATTGCCCACAATTGTGTAGGACCCGTCCTGCGGGTTGATTTTATAAATTTGTCCTGCTTCACCGCCGGCCCACAGCCATCCTTGAGGACTGATCGTGACGCATTCAGGATGATCTAGGCCATCAACCAATGGAGTGACTTCTGACAAATTGCGCAAATGGTTAGGCATTCGTATACCTCCTCTATTTGCTAAACTTGGATCTACCGCAAGTCAATATGGCTTACGGGCATCCATTCGTCCATATATTTCATGGACGCGTTGAAAGCCGTACAAGTCCTGGCCTATGCGGCGTCGCGCCGTGCAGCCTGGGCGATTCGGAAGTGCCTTTGGATTTCGTCAAAGTAGACCGCGAGAATGGTGGTGAGACCGACCGCCACCAGTTGCCAAAATGCAGAAACATTTAGCATCACGAACCCATTCTCAAGAACACTGATAATTAACGCCCCGACAACCGTGCCCCAGATGCTGCCTTCCCCACCCGTCAACGGGGTACCGCCGATGATGACCGCGGCCACAGCGATTAACAGATAGTCGCTTCCGGCTACTGGGGATGCCGTCTGGAAGTGGGCCATGGAAAGAAATCCCGCCATGCCGGCGCCTAATCCAGCGAGTGCATAGACTCCTACACTGTGTCGTTTGAGGTTTACTCCTGCTCGGCGCACGGCTTCTCGATTAGCTCCTACGGCGAAGATGTAGCGTCCAAAGCGCGTCCTTCGAGCTATCCATGCAAATGCGACGACAAAGGCAAGCGTAATCCATACCACCCAACCCGCCACGGGTCCTCCGTTTCCCAATGTATAGGAAAATGGCGTGAGGTTACCCACGGGACTTCCATTTGCGATAAGCTCTGCCAATCCATAGAATACACCCCACGTTCCTAAAGTTACTATGAGGGGGTTCAGCTTGAGGTTCGCTATGATCAGACCATTGAAGGCACCACCCGCTAATCCCAGCGCAATAGCCATACCCAACCCAATCAAGGTGATCTCGATTCCTGACCCCGATCCGTGGTAGGCACTGGATATGTACACACCTGACACCATCCCGGACAAGGCCAACATCGAAGAGACTGAAAGGTCAATCCCTCCGGTAATCATAACGTACGTTTCACCTAGTGACAGCAATAAAAAGAGGGCAGTGCTTACCATGATATTTTCTAAGCTAATCGGGCTGAAGAACCCTTGAGCCATAATGCCAAAAAAGAGGATAAAGACTACTAAGACAAACAAAATGGTAATCCTGCCTTGGAGAGCCCACT
>JAMCTO010000081.1:0-792 GCA_023381095.1 Bacillota bacterium | reverse complement strand
TACCTCCTCAATATTTTCTTGCGAGCCCACCATAAATGCCAATAGCTGTTGTTCGGTGGTTTCTTGGGGGGCGACCTTTGCGACCACTCGACCCGCACGCATCACCACGATTGAATCCGCCATTTCGATGACTTGAGGGATATTATGCGTGACCATCACAACCCGAGTTCCCGAGTCCACCAACTCCTTAATGACGGAGTTAAAGGCTGAGGTCTCCTTGGGGCCCAACGCAGCCGTAGGTTCGTCTAATAGAAGCACTTGAGCTTGAAAATACAAGGCTCTCGCCAGCGCCACGGCTTGTCTTTGTCCCCCGGAGAGATAACGGACAGCTGTTTTAGGATTGGGTAACCGAATCTTTACGCGGGCAATCGTGGCATCAGTTGCTTTGGCCATCGCTCGTTCATCAAGGACTTGGATCCCGAATCGCCTTGTGACAATTTCGCGACCTAGAAACATGTTTTCGATGACGTTAAGGGTGCCTGCCAAAGCAAGATCTTGATATAAGGATTCGATACCCATTGTTCTCGCGCTAACAGGATTACTGATGTTTACAGATTCTCCGTTAAGAACGATGGTGCCGTGATCGGGATGTACCACGCCAGAAAGAATTTTCATCAAGGTTGACTTTCCCGCTCCATTGTCACCCACAATGGCTGTCAATCCCGATGCAAAGTCAATACTCACGTCCTGAAGCGCTTTAACACCCGCGTACGATTTCGCGATATGGGTAACTGAAAATTTCTCATCCAAAGAATAGGCCCCCTCACGGTGTTCGATAACGAACTTTACGGT
>JAMCTO010000080.1:4219-8478 GCA_023381095.1 Bacillota bacterium | reverse complement strand
TGGCTCCGGGAAAAGTTCAAACAGCATGTTTCTCGTGTTTTGCCAAATTATAACTTGAGTTTCGCACCCTCACAGTACCGTATTGTTAGATGCCAAACACCACACCAACCCTTGCGTACGCGACGACTGTTTGGTTTCGGGACAACAAGCGGTTCCACCCAAAAAATACGAGGCTCATGTGACCATGTGATTTAGTAGTTAAGCAAATCAATAGGAATTACGGAGGCAAACAAGACTGATTGTGTTCATATCCAAAATCGATTAAACTCATATGTGAACGAACAGTTAATATCCCAATCAGGAGGGGGAGGTATTATGGAATCGGTGGTAAAGTCGGCTGACCGGGTGGTGACGCTTTTGACAGTATTAGCGGCGATGCCAACGGGTTTGTCCTTTACCGACCTGCTGAATAAATTGGGGTTACCGCCTAAATAATCCCATGGCTTATTACAAACGCTTATTCAATCCAATATGGTGGTCTATGATGCGGACAGTAAAATTTATCATTTTGGCTCCAAAATTTGGGAACTGTCGATGACCTATTACCATCGCATTCATCTCGTTCCGGTGGCCTGGCCCTATTTGCAACGACTGCGGGACAAGTTCGATCAGACGGTGCAACTGGGAATTTTGGACGGAACCGAGATCCTCTATGTGGCCAAGGTCGAATCTAGCCGTCCGCTGCAGTTGGTATCGCATGTGGGGAGTCGGCTTCCGGCCTATGCTACAGGCTTGGGAAAAGCGTTATTGGCCACACGGGATGCCAAGACGCTCGAGTCCGAGTGGAAACACGTGAAATATCAGCGATTTACCGAGAATACGTTGAGCTCTTTCGAAGACCTTCTCAGGAATATTGCTATATCCCGAGAACAAGGATTTGCCGTGGACATGGGGGAGTACTCGGCTGATGTACGGTGTCTGGCGTATCCTATTTTAGGTTTTCAAAATCGGGGGATGGGCGCCCTGAGTGTATCGTTGCCGGTAGAATTCTTTACCCCGACACTTTTGAACGAGTTATCCGGTGAACTTCAGCATATTGGACATCTCATTGCGACACAGGTAGGCAGCGCGGAACCCGATGCCTGGAGAAAACTCCCCAGCCTTTCTTTGCCGGTTAGGGCGAATTTGCTGTAACAATAAGATTTTTCATGCTCGGTTGTGTTGCCGGCAATCATCTAGGAAGCGATGACTGACCGGATGCGGTGTGGCTAAAAAGTTTTTCCGTCACGAGGAGGAAATTTGAAATCGAGGGAGAATCTTATGCAGTAAACGGGAACTGAAGTTCGCATAGAAGAATTGAGGTGATGCCATGTATCACGTGTGGGTCGAGCAAGCAGTGGACCTAGGGTGGGTACCGGGGCCGGAAGTGTTTTGGCTGTCCCACTTTGACCAATGGTTGCCGTTACAGATTTATCTGCTGATTGTGCGTGGAGAGGGAAAAACCGTTCTGGTTAATTGCGGGCCGCCATGGGATTATTTAGATAGGATGAATGCCGTCTGGCGAGAAGAACTCGGAGAACGATCCCCTATGGCTGTGGCGCCAGACCAACAGATTGAAGCAATATTAGCCCGCCATGGGATTACCCCCGACGCGGTCGACATGGTCATTGTCACGCCGCTTCAAGCCTATGCGATTGGCAACATCGACAAATTTTCGCGGGCCACCATAGCGCTCTCGCGAACCGGATGGGAAGATCTTGTGGCGCCCCGTGTGTTCGATCCCAGACGTCATATGGCGGTACCCGATCGCCTCCTACGATATCTCGTATTTGATGCTTGGACTGAGCAGCGTGTGCATTTGCTGGCCGATGAGGAGATTCTCTTGCCGGGACTGCGCACTGCGCGGGTGGGAACGCATCATCGCAGTTCTTTGGCGGTATTTATTGACACACCGATCGGTGTCGTAGGTTTTAGTGACACGGTATTTTATTACGCCAATGTGGAACGCAATCATCCGTTGGGGATCCAAGAAAGTCTGGCCGAATGTCGGATCGCCTATGATCGCCTCCGGCGGGAGGCCAACATTTTAATTTCGCCCTATGACCCGGCTACCGGCACTCGGTTTCCCAGGGGTCAATGGGTCGGAGGATCAGCAGAGATTACTGAGTAAAGGATGGAAACGATATGAAAACACTTACCTGGACGGCACCCGAAGTGATGACGATGAGAGACGCTGCGGAACCGGAATTGGAGTCGGGTTGGGTCTTGTTACGCGTGGGTGGGGCGGCGATTTGTGGATCGGAAATTTCCGGGTACCTAGGCCATAACGAATTGCGACATCCTCCCTTGGTTATGGGTCATGAATTTTCCGGCACCGTGGCTCGGTTAGGACCAGAGGTGACACAATTCTCCGTGGGTGACGTCGTAACGGCCAACCCCTTGGTCAGTTGTGGACACTGCCGTCATTGCCGACAGGGTAACCGCCAGCGCTGTTCGTCACGCCGGATTATTGGCATTGATTTTCCGGGAGCTTTTGCAGAATGGGTAGCCGTGCCCGCACTCCAGTGCTATCCGGTCAGGGACATGGTCGATGGTGCTCTCGTGGAACCTTATGCGTGTGGGGTGCGTGCGGTCGGATTGGCAAAAGTGGAGATGGGTGATCAGGCGATGGTTATGGGTGCGGGCATTATCGGGTTGATGGTAGTGCGTCTTTTGCGCGCCGCAGGAGCCTCGCAGGTGATAGTGGTGGACCCTAATCCCCGTCGGTTGGAGCAAGCCAAAGAGTGGGGGGCCACTGATGCCATGGCACCGGACACAGTGGATCATCTGGGTATGCGTCAGACCATGGATCGCGTGATTGATGCGGTGGGATTTTCCGACACACGAGCACTGGGCATTCAGTTGCTGCGCCGTGGCGGTTGTGCAGTGTGGATTGGATTGCATGAAAATCGCTCGATTCTCGACGGGAATGCGATGGTCCGCGACGAAATCGATATTCGGGGGAGTTTTTGCTATACCGATGACGAATTTCACCGTGCGGTGGATTTAGTCAATGCAGGACACGCGTTGCCCCGAGACCGAGACTGGTTGGATATCCGTCCGTTGGAAGCTGGAGACGCGGCTTTTGCGGAACAAGCATCACCATCGGCGCGGTTTGCAAAAATCGTACTAACCATATAGGACGGGGGGGATAGGCTCAATGCGTTTAGCCAGCGGAGAGTGGGAGGGTCGTGAACAACTTTGGTGGGTAACCGATCGGGGGCTGCTGCGGGTGAGTTATGTAGCCTCTCTTCGATCCCAGGAGAATACCGAGTGGACGATGGAACGGTATGTGGCGGACCAGGACAATGCTCGAGACCTGTTGCAATCTTGGTGGCTCTGGGCCCGGAACAGGGGGATCGTGACGGATCGTCTACCAGACCGCGTACTGGCCCCGGTAACCCAACCGGGCAAGATTCTTTGTGTCGGGCTTAATTATCGTCCGCATGCCAGAGAATCCCACATGGAAATCCCAAAATATCCCGTGCTTTTTAACAAATACAGCAACGCTGTGGTGGGATCGGGAAACAGGGTGCACGCGCCTGCCGATGCGCAACAAATGGATTATGAGGCTGAATTAGTCGTGATTATGGGACGTCGGGCCGTGAATGTCGCGGAATCCGATGCCTTACGTTATGTGGCAGGATATTGCAATGGGAATGATTTGTCGGCGCGAGATTTGCAATTTCGTACCAGCCAATGGTTGCTAGGGAAAACAGCGGTTGCTAGGGAAAACAGCGGACGGTTTTGCCCCAATGGGTCCGTATCTAGTGACTCCAGACGAAATACCCGATCCCGATCAATTAGAAATTGTGTGTCGACGAAACGGGGTTGAGGTCCAACATTCCAATACCCGGCACATGATTTTCTCTTGCTCGTATCTCATTAGCTACATTTCGCGATATGTGACGTTGGAGGCGGGGGATGTGATTTTTACCGGCACTCCCGAAGGGGTGATTTGGGGCTATCCGGAATCCGAACGACACTGGCTGAAGACGGGGGAAACCGTCGCTGTGGCAGTCGAAGGATTAGGAGAATTGGTCACGCCCATAGGGGAATGGAAAGAATAGAGACATAAGGAGGGTAAGGCCCCATGCGACTAAAGAATAAGGTAGCGGTGGTCACGGGCGCCTCACGAGGCATTGGACGGGCCATTGCCATACGGTTGGCAAAAGAAGGAGCCCAACTGGTCGTGGATCATCCGGGGGAAGCAGAGGCAGCAAACGAGGTCGTTCAAACAATCCAGGATAGCGGGGGTAAGGCATTGGCGATAGCAGGGG
>JAMCTO010000080.1:0-4145 GCA_023381095.1 Bacillota bacterium | reverse complement strand
AAGCAGGGGCCGTGTCCATGGCCGACGCTGTCCAGAATCTGTTTCAGGTCACGGTAAAGGAATTTGGCACGGTGGACATTTTGGTTAATAACGCGGGAATTTGTCCTTTTGTCGAATGGTTTGATCTCACGGAAGAAATCTGGGATCAGGTGCATCACACAAACCTCAAAGGCACTTTCTTATGTTCGCAGGCGGCATCACGCATTATGCGGGATCACGGCCATGGTGGCCGGATTATTAGCGTGAGTTCCATTTCTGCTTTGGTTGGCGGAAGTTTTCAAACCGCGTATACCCCGACCAAGGCCGGGGTCCGATCGTTAATGCAATCCTTAGCCATTGTGCTTGGTCCCTATGGCATCACGTGCAATTCGATTCTCCCCGGGGCTATTTTGACCGACATCAATCGCGATCACTATCAAGATGATCAGATAGTGGCGCGCGACACCCAGAGAATTCCTGTGGGAAGACTGGGCAATCCCACCGATATTGCTGGGGTGGCAGCGTTTTTAGCATCGGAGGATGCGGCTTACGTCAATGGTGCAGACATTTTGGTTGATGGCGGGCTGTTTGTGAATTTGCAGTAGCAGGGAGGTAAACCGATGCAACGACACGAGATTGTTGCGGTGCGGGCATATACCGTAGCTCAGGGTGGCGGCGACTATCATGCCCAAGGTCCAGAGCATTGGATTGTTGGGGAAATTGCGACACCGATGTCGCAATACGCGGCCTTTCGCGCGACGAGAACCTCATGGGGAATTGATGTGTTAGGCACTTTAGTGGTAGAAGTAGAAACCCGTGAGGGGACGATCGGTTTTGGGGTGAGTACTGGGGGATTGCCTGCCGCTTGGATTGTGGAGAACCATTTAGCCCGATTTGTGGTGGGAAAGACCCCATGGAATGTGGAAACAATTTGGGACCAAATGTATCGGTCAACACTGTTCTATGGACGCAAAGGGTTGGCCTTAAATGCCATTTCTGCCGTCGATCTGGCACTGTGGGATGTCTTGGGGCGCATTCGCCAAGAACCGGTCTATGCCATGATTGGTGGCGCAGTTCGTGAGACTCTGACATTTTACGCGACCGGCCCTCGTCCGGATTTAGCTCAGCAGATGGGTTTCATCGGAGGTAAACTGCCCTTGGCATTTGGACCCGCATCAGGAGAACAGGGACTCCAGGAAAACGTGAACCGGTTTCAGACCATGCGACAACGGGTGGGCGATGATTTTTGGCTGATGTATGATTGTTGGATGGCTCTTGACGTCCCCTATGCTATTGACCTCGCCCATGCGCTGGCACCTTATCATCCGAAATGGATTGAGGAGTGTTTTCCACCCGATGATGTCTGGGCTTACCAAACCTTGCGCCATGCGGTAGCGGGGCGGATGTTGGTGAGCACCGGGGAACACGAGGCCACTCGATGGGGATTTCGTTGGCTTTTGGAATCCGGGGCAACCGACTTTATTCAACCAGATGTCACTTGGTGTGGTGGCTTGACGGAACTATTGAAAATCTCTGCATTGGCGGATGCACACGGAGCCTGGGTCATTCCGCACGGTTCCAGCGTGTACAGCTATCATTTTGTCATTAGTCGCATCAACAGTCCTTTTGCCGAGTTCCTCATGATGCATCCCGACGCTTCTCAGGTGGTCCCCATGTTTTTCCCGCTACTAGAAGGGGAACCCATCCCAATCCATGGTACCTTAATCCTTCCCGACCGCCCGGGTTTTGGGGTGGAATTGAATCGTGCGTTGCTACGGCGCACCAATTGGGATCAGGAGGTTTCCCATGATGAATGAAGAACGCCCTGAAAATGACGTGCGTCAACACACTTTGCAACTTTTTGCCACCTGCCTCATTGATCTATTTCGACCACAAGCTGCAATCGCGGCCGTCGACGTCATGGAACGCCATGGTGCTACGGTAGAATTTCCCATGGATCAAACCTGTTGCGGTCAGTTTAGTTATAACGCGGGATATCACCGGGAAGCTGCCGATTTGGCACGCCACTGGGTCACGGTGTTTGAAGTGGCATTAAACCGAGATGCTGAAGCCCATATCATTGCCTTGTCAGGCTCTTGCGCTGCTATGATCATTAAAGAATATCCGGCGCTCTTGTATCGCGATGCGCTGGACCGGGGGGATTCGACTGCAGAGGCGGAAAGATGGCAAGAACGCGCCGAACGAGTGGGAGAGCGGGTGATGGAATTTACTGAGTGGCTGACTCAAGAAAGGGCAGCAGACTTGCCAACTGCCCCGGGGATCGGGGTTGCTTACCACAATGGGTGCCATATGCGCCGGATGTTGGGAATAAATACCGTGCCGGAAGCTGTGTTGCAAGATCATGGGTTCTCAGTAGTGCCGATCGAAGATGCGGATCAATGCTGCGGATTTGGCGGAACCTATAGTATGACAGAATGGCAAGTTTCAACGGCGATCGCGGATCAAAAATTGCAGGCAGTGGCCAAAGCACGGGAAATGGGAGCTCAATGTTTGACCAGTGCGGATTTTGGTTGTCTGGCTCACCTGGACGGGCGATTATCTCGGCGTCGAGATTCCTTTCCGGTGGTTTACATTGCGGAATTGATTGCGTTGAGGGACCGGGGGCGGATTACGATCGAAGATTTGCAGCAAATGGCCCGGCAAAAGGAGGAAAGCTAGCATGCCCGGACAATTGCCGATTGACGCGCGCCCTTGGTCTGTACGGCGTGATCAGGCGCTTCAAGATAAGACCATGCAAGAGGCGATTCAGTTTGTCACCCGGCGTGTCGCCAATGCCAAAGTGGCGGCATACGGCGCCTATCCCGAGGGAGAACGCTTGCGTCAGCACGCTGTGGGTGTCAAACGGCAGAGTATCCAGAATATGGAGGAACATCTCAGCGAATTTGCACAACAGGTTGAAGCGCATGGTGGTCAAGTACACCGTGCCATAACGGCGGCGGATGCCATTCGTGTCGTATTAGAAGTGGCCAGAGGCCATGGCGTGCAACGCGTGATTAAAACGAAATCCATGGTGACCGAGGAACTGGAATTAAACCGGGCCTTGGAAAGTGCTGGCATTGCCGTGCGTGAAACCGATCTGGGCGAATACATCATCCAATTGGCCCACGAAAAGCCCTCTCATATTCTGGCACCAGCAGCTCATAAAAACCGGGCGCAGATAGAAGCATTGTTTGATCAAGACGCGAGTGCCTATCACACCGAGCCGCCAGCGTCGGATGACATTGTGGCGCTAACCCAGTATGCACGGCGTCGACTGCGCGAGGACTTTCTTGCCGCAGATATGGGGGTGACTGGAGGAAATTTTCTGGTGGCCGAAACCGGCACTGTGGTGTTGATTACCAATGAAGGTAATGCCGACATGGTAACCACGCTTCCCCGTATATTGGTGTCCGTGGTAGGAATGGAAAAAATTGTGGCAGATTGGCCGGGATTAATCGAGGTGATTCAACAACCGGCTTTAAGTGGGGTGGGTCAACGGCTGTCGTCGTATACCACCATGGTGTCGGGGATCCGGGAGAACGACCAGTGGGAAGGACCTGACGAATGGCATGTTGTCCTCCTCGATAACGGACGGACACTTTTGAAGGATACGCCTTTTGAAGATGTTTTGTCCTGTATTCGCTGTGGGGCTTGTCTCAATGTTTGTCCGGTGTTTCGGCAGGTCGGGGGTCATGCTTACGGTTCTGTATATCCTGGACCGATTGGGATCGTGGAAACCCCACTGCTTACGAACTTTGAGGTTTTGACGGAATTGCCTTCAGTTCTGTGCACTTTGTGCCACGCTTGTGGCGCGGCGTGTCCCATGGACATTGACTTACCAGGTCACATTGTACAACTGCGGGAAATCAAGCAGAATCGACACATGAATTCCGTTGGCGTGACCCGAAGCTATCGCTGGTGGGCACGATCTTGGGCCACTCCTTCTGGTTATCGACGATCTGTTCGCTGGGCACGCTGGGGACAGCGATGGTTCGTGCGCCACGGACGGATTCAATCGGCACCGGGACTGGCGAGCGGGTGGTTTAAGTCCCGGGATATGCCGCCGGTAGCATCTTTGACGTTTCATGAATGGTGGCAAAAGACGCGAGAAAAGGGGCACTAATCATGACGGAAAGTCAAACAGAAATCCTTGCAATCAATTTCAA
>JAMCTO010000079.1 GCA_023381095.1 Bacillota bacterium | reverse complement strand
CCGAGTTAGACAACGAAGAACTTATTAATTTGTTTCGGTTAACTTTATAAAGTAGGTGAGATCAGCCAAGATGCCGCATGATTATGGGTTTCCCAAATATGTGAAGGTAGCCGACAAACGAGCTCGTGCCCAAAAAAGCCTGGAGATGCTTAAAAAGAAAAACCCCCAGGCAGATCCTATCGTTATTGAAGGCCGAAAACTTGCTCGTACCTGGTGGGGCAAAGCGTGGAATGACAACTTGGAGAGCTATTCCGATTACGCCAATCGGATTGGCCGTGGCCGCAGTTATGTGCGGCACGGTGCAGTTTTAGACTTGCGTCTTCAACCAGGTAGGGTCCAGGCACTAGTACAAGGCAGCCAGCAAAAACCATACCAAATTGATATTTCCATTGCTCCGCTGAACCGCAAGATCTGGGAAGAAATGATCTCGTCCTGCCAGGGAACCATCGGATCTTTGCAAGAATTGCTGGATGGCAAATTTCCTAGATCGCTAGCAGAACTGTTTACTGCACACGGGCAGGGCTTATTCCCTAGTCCCAAAGAAATTTCCTTGAAGTGCAACTGCCCAGACTGGGCCTTAATGTGTAAACATGTGGCAGCCACTCTCTATGGTGTCGGCGCCCGATTAGACGACAGTCCGGCACTCTTTTTTGAGTTGCGCGGTGTAGATGTCAATGAGCTAGTAGCCCGTGCAGTGGCCGAAAGAACCGAGGCATTGCTGCAAAAATCCACCCGCAAGAGCTCCCGTGTCATCGAGACCGACGACCTTTCCGACTTATTCGGCATTTCGATACAAGACAGTAAAGATCCGGATCCCAAGGCCGAGAGCAAAAGGCCTCGCGAGAAATCTTCGCGGAACCGCCAACCGTAGAATACTTATCTATGATCGCCTCTGTGATCTAGCGTTTTCACCAGCCATCCCAATTCCTCTCCCAGCAGCGACAACAACTGTGGAGTGTTGGCCATCTCCTCCTGAAGGGTCATGGGGCCTGTTGCCAGCGGCATCACCAAAGTGAGCCCCGCCTGATGAAGTTCGTGCAAATCATCGGTACGACTTCCCACCACCGCTACCACTGGCTTGTGATAATATCGAGCATGGCGCACTACCGTGCCCACAACTTTTCCCTCTAATGTTTGTCGGTCGATACGTCCTTCGCCCGTTACAATCCAATCGGCTATTTGGATTTGTTCATCAAGCTTGCACCAATGAGAAATAGTTTCAGCCCCGGGTTCAAGGTACCCGCCTGCGGCCAAAATGCCAAATCCCATTCCGCCGGCAGATCCCGCACCTAGATTGTCGATCCAGTTGTCATTTTGTTGCGACTGAATCCGGTGTGCGTACTGGGCCATCGCCGCATTGAGCCGATCCACTTGAGCAGGCGCAATGCCTTTTTGAATCCCAAACTGAGCCACCGCTCCCCGATGCCCAACCAATGGAACCTGGACGTCATAAATGCCCATCAACGGTTTGGTCAGATGTGGGGCGCTATATTTCGCGACCTTTTCCAAATTGTCGCCGAAAGGCTCTAAAATCCGGCCATGACTATCTTCGAACCGTGCACCAAGCGCAGCTAACAGACCCATACCGCCATCTGTTGACCCGGTTCCGCCCAGCGCTACAATGATCCTATCAATCCCCGGGTCGGCTAGAGCGTGAGCGATCAGCAGACCAGTACCAAGACTGGTCGTGTGTTCCCCACTAAATTGGCGTTTTTCAGGCGGCATAAACCGAGATCCGACCGCCGCCTCCACCACTGCCGTTCGTTCCCATCGGATCCAATAACCTTCGATGGGCTGTCCGTAAATCGTGGTAGTAGGGGCCGGAACGCGGGTGCCTCCCAAATGCTCGATCACCGCTCCTGTTCCCTCGCCGCCATCCGCCATCGGCTGAATCCGCACCGAACTTTCCGGAAGCACACGGGATAGCCCGCGAACTAACTCATGGGCTACAGCTTGTGCTGAGATCGATCCTTTGAAGGAGTCCGGTGCTATCAGAATTTGCATGCTGTGAGGTCCCCTCATTCTCAAAAAAGATGGCCGTCATGCGGTACACATAGATGATAGCACGGGAAACCGCATCATGCGCAGTATAGGCCTGGTTTGCCAATCAGAAATATTTGGATGTAGAGCGCATCACGAGGATTGACTGCGCAATTGGTACCCCATCTATTGTAACGCGCTAAATTAGGCGCTATACCCCGATAAATACCCGTGTTATTACTGTCGGAATTGTCTGAGCCATGATATACTGCGGGTAGTTTCAAGCAGGTGATTGCCTGATTTCTCCTTCCACTGGATCGTTCCCGGCGCTGGCTCTCGTGTTGTGGACGGAGGGAAAAAGATGGACCTTCATAACCAAAAAGGCGAACTTGATCGTCAATGGTATCTTCGCAAGCTCAACCGGGCTATTAAAGACCGGTTACCGGAATTAATCACCCATGAGGCTGTCATGGGTTCCGCTCCAAACCAACGGATCCGCATGGCGGTAAAGAAACTTGAGGAACCGGATTTTCGCTATCAACCAGAAACCGAGTCGGGTCAAGGTTCGGGCACTGGACCCGGCCATGGTGACAATGATGACGTGGTATGGATCGAGCTAACGACGGAAGAAATCATGGATCTCCTGCTGGAAGACTTAAAACTGCCCCGTCTAGAGGATAAGGCGGGGGGCATTCTCCAAAGTGAAGAAGATCGCTATGACGATGTTACCATTCATGGACCTTTGGCCAACGTTGACAAACGGCGTAGCCTTTACCAAGCTTTGGAAAGATACCGTTTGCTTTCATCCATGGAACCCGATGCATCGCGTACCAACGTGATGACTGCAGACGTTACTGGTTTACGATAGGTTTTCCAGGTGCGATAACGCAAGTCGTCCTCAGTTAAATAGTCACGCCCTTCTTTAGCGGCTTGGTAAAGGCTACGCCGTTTGTCAACGTTGGCCAAAGGTCCATGAATGGTAACATCGTCATAGCGATCTTCTTCACTTTGGAGAATGCCCCCCGCCTTATCCTCTAGACGGGGCAGTTTTAAG
>JAMCTO010000078.1 GCA_023381095.1 Bacillota bacterium | reverse complement strand
CCTGGAGCAATGCCGGGATCCTGGTCGAGGCGGGAACGATGCCGCTGCCTTACGCCATCATTGGCCTCGGTATCAATGTCCATGGCAGTCTGACGGATTCAGTGCCGACAGCAACGACCATAGACGAGTCCAGAGTAGGATTTACGCCGATAGACCGTGTTTTGTTGCTGGATCAACTGATGAAACGACTAGACCGGTGGGTTAAGATCTGGGCGGCGAACGACTCGGAAAAGATTCTTGACGCATGGCGTCAATTTGATGTTTTAGCCGGGAGGTCCATCCAAGTCTGGCAAGGTGATGCAGTAGTATTGCAAGGAATCGCCGTTGGCGTCGACGAAGCAGGCCATTTATTGGTAGAGACTCCGAATACTCAATTGACCCCGGTCGCAGCCGGGGAGGTTAGTGTGCGATTGGCCAACGGACAGTACGCCCCCGTTTCCCGTTAATGGCTGCTTTGCCGCAATAGGTCAGCCATTTCTATTGCTGCTAATGCGGCATCGGATCCTTTGTTGCCTGCCTTTCCGTCTGCACGATCTTCGGCTTGAGCCATGGTGTCGGTGGTCAGTACACCAAAAATGACAGGAATGGCGCTATCCTGAGAAAGTCGGGCAATACCTGACGCTGTGTTAGAGGCAACGAAGTCAAAGTGCGGCGTTTCTCCCCGTATGACTGCCCCTAAGGTGACAATTGCCGTATAAGGCTTTTTGATTAAGTGGGCAACAACGCCGGGAATTTCAAAGGCTCCAGGAACCCAATAGATATCGATGGATTCTTTGGGAGCCCCATGCCGAATCAATGTGTCAACAGCCCCGTCGACAAGGCGATCGGTGATACGTTGATTAAAACGGCTGGCTACAATGGCCCATCGTTGTCCGGTGTAAGTGCGAAGAAATCCTAAATATTCGGCCAAGATTATGTCCCCTTTTGACAAACCCGAAAATTTTTGTTGAGTTGAATTCTTCGAGCTATAAGTGTTGCATCAATTCATGGTGCCTCATTGTGAGTCTCTAGTCAAACCAGTGCCCCATTTGTTGCTTCTTGGTTTTGAGATAGAAGGCATTTTCCGGTTGGGGAATGGTCGTAATCGGGACTCGTTCCACAATTTCCAGACCATATCCCTCGAGCGCCGAATATTTCTTAGGATTATTGGTCAAAAGCCGTATCTGGGAAATCCCCAGGCTAGACAGTATTTGTGCGCCCACACCATAGTCTCGGGAATCTGGAGGGAATCCCAACGCGCGATTAGCGGAGACGGTGTCGTAGCCTGCCTCCTGTAGGGCATAAGCCTTGATTTTGTTGGCCAGTCCGATACCCCGCCCTTCTTGGCGCATGTAGAGCAGTACCCCGCGATGTTCGGCGGCAATCTTTTTCAGGGCCATGTCTAGTTGTTCACCGCAATCGCAGCGTTTGGAGCCAAAGACATCCCCCGTCAAACACTCCGAATGAACCCGTACCAGTACCGGCCGCCCATCGCTGACATCGCCCATCACTAACGCCAGGTGCGTGACGCCAGTCAATTTTTCGGTACAGGCAACGGCCTCGAAGGTACCATAGCGGGTGGGCAGTTGTGCTACCCCATCTCGAGTAAAAACCGTTTCCTGGCGACGCCGATAGGCGATGAGATCGGCAATCGTAATCATTTTAAGGCTAAATCGGTTTTTGAATTCGATGAGTTCTGGCAAACGCGCCATTGTACCGTCAGGTTGTAAAATTTCACAAATCACAGCGGCGGGGGAAAACCCAGCCAAGCGGGTAAGGTCAACGCCAGCTTCGGTGTGGCCAGGACGGCGCAGAACACCACCTTCTTTAGCCCGCAGCGGAAAGATGTGGCCTGGCCTGGTGAGGTCCTCAGGCTTGGTATCGGGATTAATGAGGGCTTTGACCGTCATCGCACGATCATGTGCTGAAATCCCAGTGGTAACATGGTGACGGGCGTCAACGGAAACCGAAAATGCGGTATGCATGGAATCTTGGGCTACTTCCACCATTGGTGGCAAGTGCAACGCGTCTAATCGTTCTCCGGTCATAGGGACACAAATTAAGCCACGGCCCCATTGAGCCATAAAGTTTATCGCTTCCGGAGTGATTTTTTCCGCAGCAATAATGAGATCTCCCTCATTTTCTCGATCTTCATCATCAACTACGATGATGATTTCTCCTGCCTTTAGTGCCGATAGGGCGTCCTCGATAGTGTCAAATGGGACGGGCGTGGTGGCTATATCGTCTAACTTTTCTGTAGCCATTTTTATCCTCCTTGTTTGCTTAGCAAGTGCTTGATGTATTTGCCCAGAACGTCGAATTCAATATTGACCCGCTGCCCCGATTTCCATCCCCCTAGCGTAGTGGTGTGCTGGGTGTGAGGGATTAACGTCACGCGAAAATCTCCATCATGACAGGACACCACGGTAAGACTGACTCCGTCTAGTGTGACTGATCCTAAAGGTAAAATTAAATCGTTGAACTCAGGATCATATGAGATGGTGACATGTTGAGCCTCGCCCTCTGCCAATACTTGAGTAAGTTGTCCCGTGGTGTCGATGTGACCCAATACCCAGTGGCCGCCCAGTCGCGTGGTTGGGGTGACGGATCGTTCCAAATTAATGGGATCTCCCCTGTTCAGGCTGCCAAGGGAGGTGAGAGCGAGGGTGGTCGGGCTGACCTGGACGGAAAAATTGGGCGGTGAAATATCCACTACCGTCAAACAGACCCCGTTGACTGCAATCGATTCGCCGAGTGTGAGATCGTGAAAATCTGTGACTTGTATCGTCATCCGTGCCGATACCCCATCAGGCTCCCGCCGAGTTTGTGTGATGGTGCCTATGGTTTCCACCAAACCTGTAAACATGAGAACAACGTGTCCCCTTTCTTTTTACCTGGTAATGAGTGCGCGAACCATCAGATCGGTACCTAACGTCCTGACCTCAACCAATTCACAGGTGGCGCTCGGGACCGGGCTGCCGAAAACGGCTGCCAGACCGCGATCTCCGATGAGTATCGGACTAAAAAAGCTAATCCATTGATCTGCTAAACTTTGCTTTAAAAATTCCCCATGGATGGTGGCACCGCCTTCCACTAGAACCGAGAGAATGCGGCGTTCTGCCAAATCGTGCAATATCGAAGGCAAGTGCACCTGGCCGCTATCCGAATGCGCCACCCGAACTACTTCACCGCCGTTGGCAAAAATTTGTCGTTCCCATTCTACAGAGGCATCCTCGGTAGAATAAATTAAGGTCGGAGCTTGTGATGTCGTCTGCAACGCACGGCAACTAGGGGGCGTGCGACCGTGGCTATCGACAATCACGCGGACCGGGTCGCGTCCTTTGCCCTTTCCTCGGTAGGTTAAAGAAGGATCATCGGCAATCACAGTACCTATGCCGACTAAAATTGCGTCATGGGATCGTCTTAGATCATGAACCCTTTTTAAGGTTTCGGCACTGGATAAATATCGGGTCGCAGGAACCCACCCGTTAATTTTCCCATCGAGGCTGGTCGCCGCTTTTAAAGTGACCATGGGCCGGCCTAAGGTACTCCATGTCATAAATGGCCGATTGAGGGCGATGGCTTCGGATTGAAGATCGCCGACTTCAACGCCAATACCCTGTTGTCGCAGCCGCTCGGCACCGCCTCCCGCTACATGGGGATTTGGATCTAAAGATGCAATGTGCACGCTCTGGATGCCCGCAGCGATAATGGCCTCGGTGCATGGGGGCGTACGTCCTTGGTGATTACACGGTTCTAAGGTGACATAAAGCGAGCCTCCCCGTGCCCGTTCTCCCGCCTGCCGTAATGCATACACTTCGGCATGCGGGCCCCCGGCCCGCCGATGGTATCCTTGACCGACAATCTCTCCGAAACAATCTACCACTACGGCCCCTACCATGGGATTGGGCGATGCCGTGTAGCGTCCCCGTTTGGCTAATTGAAGTGCGCGTCTCATGTGTTCTGACATGAAAAAATCCCCTTTCCGGGGATAACGAGAGAAGAATAGGCTAAAGATGCGGCCTCTACCATACCTTCTCTCATCCAGACTATACTGTCGGCGCCGGATTCTCACCGGACTCCTGCCCTATGCGGGCTCGCGGGCTTCTCTATTAAGAGATCACCGCCGGTCGGGAATTGGAACTCTTGGGTTCCTCACCACGCCCCGAAGGTTAATGCTTATTGATTGATAGTATTATAAAGCCGATAAGGGTGTGCGTCAAATGGAGAAAACGCCCTCGTTAAGAGGGCGTTTGAGGATTAGATGGAGGCAACTGCATTTCCGCTTTGAGCCTTGCCAACTCGCTTTGTACTTGATCGCTGGCTTTGGCTTGATCTAGTTGTTGCCGGATAGTGTCGGTATGCGATGACGTGGGCAACGCATTGAAGTCTGGATTGGATGACAATTCATCGATTGCCGATGCTTTAGCTTGCATCGAGGAGATTTTGTCTTGGGCCCGTTGCAATGAGCCGCTGATATCTTGGGCGTGCTGGGTAATCCCGGAGATGGTTTCGCCGACTTGGACTTCTGCTTTAGCAGCGGAATATTGCGCTTTCATAACTTCTTTTTGAGTGCGGAAGGTTTCGATTTGCTCCTCCAATTTGTGTTGCGCCTGCGTGAGTTTGTCTTCTTCGGATTGGGTTTGTTGAACATGGGTTTGCAAATCTTGCATTTGTTGTTGAATCGTAGTTTTTAGCGATAGGGCTTGGGCGGCGAGATCGTCACGCCCGCCTTGCACTGCATCACGAGCGTCTTGATCATATTGATCGACTTTTTGCTGCAATGCCGCGACCTGCATTTCCAACTGCTTTTTTGCGGTAGCGACTTCCACAATATGGCGACGGGTTTCTTGCATGGCATCTTGCATTTGCTCATAAGAATATTCGATGGTTTCGGTGGGATCTTCCATGGTGTCCAAGGCTTTGTTGGCTTTAGCGCCTAAGATGGTTTTCACTCGATCCAGTAATCCTGCCATAATCTGACCTCCCTCTCAAAAGTGCAACCTTGTTTATTATACGGCATCGTGGGAAATTTCGATAATAGATGGCAACATAGATACATTAAGATGTCGTCGTGTTAGGGTCTGAGCACCATAACGGAGACCTCGGTGCCAGCCAAAAGAGGTCCGGTATTTTCTGGAACCATCATCAATGCTGTGGCATCAAGCCATGAAGTTTGAATCGCGGAACCTTGATCCGGGCTGGGCACAATGCCTGCCTTTCCCGACCCGTCGTATTCTATTCGGCACCGAACATAATGCCGACGGTCGGAAACTTCGGTGAAGTCCTGCATTAATGGGAGAACCACCATTAAACGTCGCCATCGACTATCGCCTTGCAACTGACGAATCACAGGTCGGACAAACAATTCAAAAGTAATTAAGGCCGATACAGGGTTGCCTGGCAAGCCAAAAAATGGGGTATGGCGATAATGGCCGTAGGCAATCGGTTTTCCGGGCTTCACATTAACTCGCCAAAAGTCTAACGTGCCATGTTGGTCCAATGCGGTTTTCACCAGATCAAAGTCTCCCACCGATACTCCTCCAGAACTGAGAATCAGTTCATATTGCGCGGCTTGGTCGAGTCGTTCCACTATAGTCTGCAAATGGTCGGGCGCATGCGCCATCAGCACCGGTTGACCTCCTGCTTCAGCTACAGCGGCATAAAGAGCATAGGCGTTAGAATTGCGGATTTGCCCAGGACCGGGCTGCTCGGAAGGCTCTACAATTTCGTCGCCCGTCGAGATGATGGCCACTCTGGGTGCGGGGTATACCGGCAACGAGGTACGCCCCAATGTGGCTGCAATGCCTATGATTGCTGGGGTAATGCGCGTTCCTGAGCGCAATATGGTGTCTCCTTTAGCCATATCGGCGCCTTGACGGCGAATGTTCAAGCCGGGCTCTACGGGCCTCTTAATCAAAACACGAGATGGATGACGTGGATCTTTTTCGGTCCATTCGACCTGCACGACAGCATCAACATCTCGCGGCACAGGGGCTCCGGTCATAATTCGATAACACTGGTCCAAGCGGGTTAATGAGTCCGGAACTGGGTGGCCTGCTGAAATGGTGGCGACCACATCCAAGGGGACTGGGTGATCGGGCCGCGCTCCCGCCACGCTTTTGGCTTGAACAGCAAAGCCGTCCATGGAGCTGTTGTCAAATGGAGGACTGTCTAAGTCTGAAACTATGGGTTCAGCTAATACACGACCTAACGATTCCTCCAAGGATACGATAACGGGCGTAAGGGGTTTGGACAGAGCGCCCTTAATGACCCGACGTTGTGCCTCTTCCACTGATATCATGGTTTTAGCCTCATCTTTGCAAGTATTGACAACATTTTAACAGACCTCGCGTGTTGACTACAGCCTATCCAACGGAGATTGGTAATTCAGTTATTTTTCAGGAGAGTAAAGCGGGTTCGCGGCTATAGGTATGATACAGTGACCGCAGACATGTCGGCGTCTATGGAAAGTTTCTTTAGTTATAAAGGGAGGCGAAACCTTGATGCAACGTGTATTACGGCACTGGCAGACGATATTGGCGGTGTTGGCGGCCGTAGCAATAGCCGTGGTATGGGGCACGCAAACATTGGCCCGCAATGTTGCTGTCGCTTCAACTCACATAGGTCCGGCTAAATTTTCCGAATATGCGATGGGTGACAGCAACAACGCGGTATATGAATCCCCTTCGGTGGCTCATTGGACAACCACATGGACGTTTAAGGCTCCGGTGCCGATTCAGCAAGCTTCGGTGGCTAATGGCGTGGTTTATGCGTCAAGCGATAGCGGAATATTCCCCGGACAAAGTGTTCATGGGTATATCTACGCATTAGGGGCTAAAACAGGACGGCTCCTCTGGCGGCGAACCCTGAATAATATGTCGATGACTACCCCAGTGGTGGGTGATGGATTGGTGTTTGTTGGCAGTGGATCGGGAGGATTTACCGCGGCGAATTTTGCCAAAGAGGATAACTTGAACACGCGCCACATTATCCGTGGGGTCGGTTTGAGCGGGATCTACGCCTTGAACGAAAAGACTGGCCAAGTAGTCTGGGAGTATTTGACCCGTGGGGAGGACATGCCTACCTTCGTGTTAGAAGGCAATACCCTTCTTGTGGCCAACGGCGATGGCAAAGTCTACTCCTTTGATGCCCAGAGCGGTCAGAAGGAGTGGACCGTATCGATTGGCTCATACGTTAGCATGTCTTCTCCTACATATGCCAACGGGATACTTTATGTATCTGGTGCACATCCGTATGATCTTTATGCTATTGATGTGGCTACGCACAAAATTTTATGGAAGACCCCTATTCCTGGCGTGTTTGCTGGGACCGACGACTGCTCGTTGGCGTTTTCCAATAACCAGGTCTACGTGTTGGGGACGGTTGGCAGCTGGACTAAGCCGTCTTCTGTGGCGTTTGCCTTTACCACTGGCGGAAAATTGGCTTGGCAAACGGATTTGGGTTCAGGCACCCTGCCCCTCAATATTGAGGCTGCAGCGCCGGTAGCGGTGGGCTCGACGGTATATTTCGGCAGTATGGTTACCAGTAGCGAGTATGCCCTCAATGCAGCAACCGGGGCGGTTCAGTGGGTTTTCCATGCCTCAGGGCCAATCTCCGAAGCCCCCGCCTTATTAGCTAACCGTCTCTATTTTGGAGACAGCAAAGGAACTTTTTATGTGTTAAATGCTTCCTCCGGCCGCCTGATTGACTCCCAGACAATGACTGGGAGTATGTTTGCTGCCGATTATCCGGTGATCGTGGGACAAACCCTGTACCAACCGGACGATAATGGAGAGATTTTTGCCCGGCCCTTGACTCAGGTGAAATGATCCGGAGGGACCAACAACACCATAAGAAGTGAGGCGCTGGCCCACTTCTTATGGTGTTGTCTTAAGCCACCAAGCCTTGAGATTAGGTTTGCCGCCATCTTCCTCCAAGCGTTCTTCTAAAGCTGCTTGGGTGCTGGGGGCGGGATATACTGCAGGTTTGCCGGGTTCCCAGTTCGCTGGCGTCGGCAGTTTTTCCCGTGAGGTAAACTGCAACCCGTCAATCACCCGCAATAACTCGGTTACGCTGCGGCCGAGCGACAAGGGATAGTAGATCATTGCGCGAATAATTCCTTGATCATCAATAAAGAACACACTACGGACTGCCGCTGTGGTGCTGTCACCAGGATGAATCATGCCATACAGCTGAGCGACTTCCATCTTTAAATCGGCAATAATGGGGAATGGGATATGTACCCCAAGTTCCTGGTTGATGGCATTGATCCATGCTAAATGGGCCGGAACCGAGTCGACGGACAATCCTATTAGCTGCACATTGCGCTTTTCAAACTCCTTAATGGAGTCGGCAAAGGCAACAAACTCGGTAGTGCATACTGGCGTAAAATCTGCAGGATGGGAAAAGAACATGACCCATTTCCCCCGCAATTTTGATAAGGTCAGGGGGCCATGGGTGGTATCTGCGGTAAAGTCCGGCGCTGGTTCATTAATCCGGGGTAAGGATCGTACGGCGTCTTCTGACATAATACAGCCTCCTCAAGAAAAATATATCCATTTCACTGTCCCCAAAATCACGCTCCGACATGCTGCGTATTTATTATGCCAATTAATGGGATGTGGTTGTAATAACCGCATTGTTTACTTCCAACGGTAGCATGCGGAGACTAAATCCGGCAAAACTGAAATTCCGTCTGTATCCCAGTTTTGGAGCACATCGGTCGCGGATCATGGCTTGCAATTCTGTGTTCAAATCCTCTGTTTGTGCTACATTGTAGGAACATGCAACGTGGCATATCTGGTTGGTACAAGGGGGATATTTGTTGAAGCACCTGTTGGCCATCGACATCGGGAATACTCATATAAAAATTGGATTATACCAAGACGACGATTGGCAGCATGAATGGCGCATGTCGACAGACATAAAACGTACAGCAGATGAATATCGGTTGTCCTTGCGCGGATTTTTGGAAGAGGCCGGTGTAGGATTGGTGGATCAAACGGTCATTGCGTCCGTGGTTCCTCTATTGACTCCTGCTTTCACGCGGGTAGCAGAAACGTTGTCATATCGTGCTCCATTGGAAATTGTCCCACCCGGATACGGGTTAGAGGTGGCCTATAAACCACCGGAGAGTTTAGGGGCGGATCGGTTTATCAATGCCCTGGCCGCATGGCATAAGATTCAGGACAATGTCGTGGTGGTGGATATGGGGACAACCGCTACCATTGATGCGGTGGCGTTGCCGGGCGTGTTTTTGGGCGGCAGCATTGCGCCCGGCCCCCATTTTTTGGCCAACGCGTTGGCGCAAGGCACTGCCCGATTGCCCTTGATTCCTCCTAATATTCCGGAACTATTGATCGGACAATCCACTCAACAGGCCATTGCCGTAGGCGTGGGTCATGGATTTGTGGGAATGGTAAACGAACTCGTGTTTCGGACCTGGCAAATGCTTGGACGTCAAACCCCAGTGGTATTAACTGGGGGTTGGGCTCGCCGGGTGCAGCCCCATTTAAAATTCGCGGCTCAATTAGAACCTATGCTCACGTTGGAGGGCCTGCGGTATGCAGCGATGTGGGCAGATAGCCACAGCCTTTCCTAATTCTAGCACGGGGACCCTTTGGTAGACGGCTGTTCTAACCCTTAGTTCATCACTGCATAGGATAAATGGGGGTGGATGCGGATGAGTCAAGCATTGGGGTCCGACAAAAGTCGTATAAAGCATGCCTACTGGCTACTGTTAAGGCAGAGGTATCCGGCGTCAACCCTGTGGTGGGGGCAGGTACCCGGCGACATTTGGTGGCCGGAATGGTCTGAGACCGCTTTTTTGCGGGAGATTCACGAATGGCTGTTGCTGGCAGAGGAAGCAACCCGGATTGAAGACCCTGAGGTCATTAGCTGGGGGCGATATGCACGCTTTGCTGTCGGCCGCTTGCGGGGTGAAGTCTGGCGTCGGCCGGCGGCCCCGCTTTCTCATGTACGGTACGGCTTGTCGGTCCTAAGCCTTTTGGGTGATTACCGTCGTCTGGAACGGGCTCTGCAAGAGCTGCCGCGTTGGCTCGATGCAATAAAAGATGCTGGTGGTGGGGATTACTGGGCGAAAACTGAATTAACCCAAGAGGCGAAGGGAGTATTAGGGTTACTAAGTCGGATATCGTCACCTCCCGGCAGTGACCATGTGCGATGGACAGTAACTGCGGACCAGGCAAAAGCATCTATTCACCGTTACGTCCAACACTACTCAGCGGGTGCCTCGGGTACGTTGGCGACGATACCATGGATAGGAAGCGCTCACGTTGATGCAGGCGGTTGGCATCGCCAACGGAAACAGCATCAAGTGCCCGGGCAGCCGTTGTTCCCGCTTAACGAGTCGATCTTGACGGTAGTTGCTCACAAACTGGGCCTGTTTGATAACGCTCGGATCCTGATTACCCACCCATTAAAAAACCAGAGTTTTGTGCGATGGAACGATTTAGATAGTGGTACGATTTATTATGGGCCAGGCGCCTACTCCGCGTTGTTGAGCAGTTTGACGATAAATTGGTGGCATCAAAAAACGCAATCGGTGAGTGCTTTGACTTGGGCACTGGCTGAACCGACCCAGTTTGAATCGCAATTGCTATGGCTCTATACCGCTTTGGCGAATACCAGTCTACTAGGCCAGGCAGTGTCCGCGTTTTTGAAATGGCGCGTAGCCGCAGACTTGGCCTTGGCTTATGCGGATGCTTGGCTTTGGATAGAAGGGGGCGATCCCAATGAGGTGGTGGCATGGCTGAAACTTTTCCTGTCGCCAGCAAGTGCTACCGCATGGATACCGGTGTTAAAGGCGAACCCGGGTCGTGCCTTAATGGTTGCCGATGCATACCGCAATGTTGCTGGCGACTGCTTTCCAGATTTAAAGACAACGAACTGGACTGGATGGCAGTGGGGTCCGATAGCTCCAGAAATTGTAGCCAAAGTATCTTTGAAATTGTCATGACAGGATTATGTTAACCTAATACAAATACAAAAGAGGAGAGGCCAAAGTGGATAATGTATCCTCGGGATCCCAAGAACGGAATTCTTTGGAACGTCTGATTAACGAAGCCGAACGTTTTGTAGCCGGGAAGCGGGAACAAATTAAATTAGCTTTAGTGGCGTTGCTGGCGGGTGGGCACCTGTTGTTGAACGATGTGCCGGGGGTGGCTAAAACTCGATTAGCTCGGGTTCTCGCCGGACTCATCGGTATGTCTTTTGCCCGAATTCAAGGAACACCAGATTTGTTGCCCAGCGACGTCACCGGAGGCCTAATTTACGAACCGCAATCCGGGCAGTTAAGCTTTAGGCCTGGCCCTATTTTCCACCATGTCATTTTATTTGACGAAATTAATCGCGCCACACCACGCACCCAGGCGGCACTGCTGGAAGCTATGGAGGAGCGCCAAGTGACTGATAGCGGGCAAAGCCATCCCGTTCCGACACCTTTTATTGTACTGGCAACGCAAAACCCCATCGAGATGGAGGGCACTTTTCCTTTGCCTGAGGCACAAATGGATCGGTTTTTGTTGTCGTTTGGACTAGGATATCCGGATCTGCAGGATGAACGGGAAATAGTGCGGAGGTTTAGCCACACCGATGAGGTTAAGGACATTGTTGCGGTTTGGAATCCAGAACAGGTCACCCAGATGATGAAGGACGTTGCCGAGGTTCGTTTGGATGATACTGTATTGACTTACCTGGTCGATGTGGTTCGTGCTACACGGCAACATCCCATGATTCGACTGGGAGCGTCACCTCGGGCGGCGGTGCAATTTGCCAGAGCGGTGCGCGCACAGGCTTATGTGGCAGGTCGTGACTTTGTCACGCCGGATGATGTCCAGGCATTAGCAGTACCACTTTTGGCTCACCGAATGGTGATGGGGGTAGAGGCTTCAGTCAGTGGCAGCACTAGCGCTGAGATAGTCAGGTCTTTATTACACACGGTGCCGGTGCCAGTCGAGGATGTCCAGTGATAACCCAACTGTGGCGAAACTCCGGTCTAGTGGTTTTAGCAACAGTCATTGCGCTGGCCGCCATATTGTTTCACCGTCCGCTAATGCTCGTAGTGGCGTTTTTCCTTTTGGTAATTACCGGAATTGCAGAATGGATGGCAGGACGCACCCTCACTGATATTGCGCTGGATCACCAGGTTTCCCAACGTATTATTGAAATCGGACAAACCGTCTTTGCAGAAATCGTGTTCGAAAATCGCATGCCCTGGCCTATCGCCCACGTGTCGTGGGAAAATAGCCTGCCCGAAGCGGTCGATGTTCGGGGGCCTGGGAAAGTCGTGGCCAATGCTCCGGCACACCGTCAGGTGATATCGGGACAAGTCCATGTAGGAGCCCGCCAGCGGGTGAGGGTGCAATATCTTTTAACCGGGAGGGCACGCGGACGGTGGATGCTGGGGCCTGCGTCAATCTGGTTTAGTGACGCGTTCGGGTTTACCCGTCTCTATCGGGACATGCCAGAGCGCATCTACATTACCGTGTGGCCCAAACGGTTCGCCTTGAACCGGCAGTTTGTTACGCACCAACTGATGGAAGGTGAGATACGCGGTAAAATTTGGGACATACCGGATCCCTATCGCATTGTGGGTATTAGGCCGTATGTTGTGGGCGATCCTGTGCGGCGGCTGCATCCCTATGCGTCCGCCCGTGCTGGGCGATTAATGGTGAAAGAATTGCAAACTGTGCAAGATCGACGAATCGAATTGGTGGTACATCCTATGACGCATGCCGAACATTGGATGGGAATTGATGTTGACCGTCTGGAGGATCTTATTAGTTTGGCGGCTTCGGTGGTCGAGGCCAGCGTTACCGCCGGAATCGAGGTGGGATTGACCATGAGTGGATCCTTGCCTGGCTATCCGTATGGATATTGTCACCAACCGGCCACCGGTCAGCCAGTATTGGCGGAATATTTGACTGCGTTAAGTTGGCTGCAGCCATCAGGGGCGATCCACCAACTGTTGGCGGATCGCATGACCGAGATGTCGCGGCGTGTGACCACCGCGTCCGTGGTGATATTGGTCTGCGCTAGATGGGAGCCAACAGTGGAACCTTTGCTTAGGTCATGGAGGGCTCGTGGCATACGTATTGTGGTGATCACGAACGGGGATTTGGAGGCGCGGGCGGACCAATTTACCGCGGATATTTTTCATTGGCGTGAGGGGAGACTGGCCCATGGATAGCAACGCCATCCATGACCACCGTTTGGTGGCAATGACAAGCTGGCTTATGGATCTTGCTTGGCTATTGGGGTTGGTATACCTGTCCCTGCCCCGCCCTGCAATGTTGATGGCACTGGTTACTATGGTCTTTATTGCTCAACGGTGGCGACGATGGCCATTAATGGTGCCTATAGGGATGGCGGCCATATTAGGCGCTGTGGGCTACCAAATCTATCACTCAGATCTGGCGGCAGGACTTGTGATTTTGGGGGTCTTCTGGGGACTTTTGTCGCATCTGAATACGCCGCAGCGAGCAGTAACCTGGGCTGTGCTGTTTGCCGCTGCCGAGGGATTTTGGGATCGTGATTTGTGGTGGCTGGTGTGGGTGGCACTTGTGTTGGGCATATTTTATGCATCCTCTGAGTTACCCCTATCGGGACACGGGGGGCGCTTGCGAAACAGTTTGGTGGGATTCGTAGGATTGGTATCGCTCATCGCGGCAGCGCTGATGACGATATTGTTTTGGTTGATACCGTGGGCGTGGCTCATTGAAAATACCGCAGGCCGGGTAGCCGCGGGGCTAGTGCGTCTTATTCCCTCGCTTCATCTTCCCCAACGCCACATTTCTCCGCGCCTGCCGCACAACCTGGGCCACCCGTCCCAGGCTGTTCATAAGGCGGGTCCGCTAGAGACTATTATATTGAGTATTTTGGCCGTATTGGTCGTTATCGGGGTAATTTGGCTTGTGTGGAGCCTTTTGCATCACATGGACACCGAAGATCCCGAAGGCCAACAAGAATCTTTCATTGTGCGCGAATCTCTGACTGAGATCCAGGGTTACCAACTATTTAGACCACACCAGGTCTTGCCTCCGGTCCGCCATCAGGTACAACGCCATCTGAAAAAATTGCGGCATACATCGTATGCACGTTTAAGGGGGGAAACATTGCGCCAGTGGTTTCTTCGGGTGTATGGCAAAGTTGGGCTCCCCGTGGATTTATATGAGCAGGTACGATATGGAGGACAGTCTGGCACTCGGGATTCTGCACGCCAAGTGGAGGAGCAGTGGCCAAAGGAAGTTAGCGAAAAAGTATGATAAAATAAGGGACACTTTTTGGGGGAGGTGGGCGCAATGGATATTGGTAACATCTCTATTGACCCTCCAGTGATGCTGGCTCCAATGGCGGGGGTGTCAAACCGCGCGTTTCGCGCCGTGGCGCGAAAACAAGGAGCGACATTATGCATAACCGAAATGGTTAATGCTAATGCTTTGTTGCATCACAGCGCCAAAAGCTATTGGCTGATGGAAATCGACCCCGGAGAATCCCCGGTGGGGATTCAAATTGCAGGGGCAGACCCTGATGCGATGGCTGAGGCGGCCATCGCGGCCGCCAAGCAGGGTGCCCACTTAATTGACATTAACATGGGCTGTCCGGTGCCTAAGGTGGTTAAAAACGGTGCCGGCTCCGCACTGTTAAATGACATGGACGGCGCGGTCCGGGTAGTTCAGACCGTGGTCCAGTCGGTCGAGATTCCGGTTACGGTCAAGATGCGAGCTGGGTGGGATGACAACCATATTACCGCACCGCAGTTGGCGGAGGCATTTGAGCGTGTGGGAGCCCAGGCCATTTTTCTTCATGCCAGGACGCGCGAGGATCAGTACAGGCGGCCGGCCAACTGGCAATATGTGAAACGGGTGAAAGAACGTGTCAGCATTCCAGTCGTCGGCAATGGAGATGTTGAGACGCCTCAAGATGCGCTGCGCATGCTGGAACAAACGGGGGCTGATGGGGTTATGATAGGGCGTGCGTCATTTGGCGATCCCTGGGTTTTTCAGAGAATCAGTTATTTTTTGCAAACAGGCCAACCTCTGCCTGCTCCCAGTGCCGAACAAAGAGCGGGGATGGCCTTATGGCATGTGCAGCGTATGGTGGAAATCAAGGGGGAGTCAACGGGGATTGCAGAAATGCGCAAGCAGTTGGCATGGTATTTGAAGGGGACCCCAGGCTCTGCAGCTTATCGCGCTCAATGCACGAAAATTACTACCGAGCAAGACGCCCGGACTTTAGTCGCCGAATGGCTTGACCATGCGCGAAACGAGGCTTTGTCGTGGAATTAATTCGGATCGGTGATAAATTGATAAGTCTCGACCGACTTAACCAGGCCATCGAAGATATCTTGTACTATCGATCCCGTGGCGCGTCACAAACCGAGGCGGCTGGGCGCTACAATGTGGATCGGTCGTTTGTCTCGCGGCTGGAAACCTTGGGAGAGGTTCGTCGGGGGCGGTCACTGGCATTAATCGGATTTCCGGTATCCAATCCCGAAGTGCTTCAAGAGTTATGCAATCAAGAAGGGGTAGATTTTTGCTGGGTCATGACGGACGATCAGCGGCGAAATTTTGCCCAGAATCGAAGCGGCATTGAGCTGGTCAATGAAATTATGCGGGTAGCATCTGTTTTACGTTCCTTTGATGTGGTGTTTTTGCTGGCCTCCAATGCACGGGTGCGATTGATGGAAGCATTGTTGGATACTAAAACGGTGGTTCCCGTAATTTTGGGCCCAACACCGTTGACAGAAGACATATTTGTTGATCCTGAAGAGTTGCGTCTGTTAATTCGTAGTGTTAGGCAAGCAGGAGAACCGTCGTGAGTGTCGAATTGTTTATCGCTCAACAATGATTCCCATCTGGTGCCTTCACCTTTGTCGTGCATAGGAATTAGACGCGACGCGTACGATGATCCAGCATTAGAGCATGAGGAAAGAGGGGAATCATTGTTGAGCGATAAAGAACTTCTCGTGTCAGCTGAAGGACTGAAGAAACTTGAAGATGAGCTGGAGCACCTCAAGACGGTAAAGCGGCGTGAAGTGGCGGAACGGATTAAGACCGCTCGTGAGTTCGGCGACATCTCGGAGAATTCCGAGTACGAAGATGCCAAAAATGAACAAGCCTTCATTGAAGGGCGGATTCAAACGATTGAAAAGATGTTGCGGCAAGCGCGAGTGGTGGACAGCAATGGCGAGGATCCCAATATAGTCCATATCGGGTCCCACGTATTGGTCAAAGACCTCCAAGAAAACGAGGAGGAAGAATATGAGTTGGTGGGTGCTACCGAAGCCGAACCGATGAAAAATCGGATTTCTAACGAATCTCCCGTGGGTAAGGCGCTTTTAGGCACGAGAGTCGGGCAAACTGTAGAAGTGGCAGCTCCAGTGGGGAAAATACGGCTGGAGGTTCTAAAAGTCTGGTAATAGATTGGTGGAGGAATCAGGTTGGGAATGGATCCCCGTTCAATTCGGGTAGAAAAGCGGGAAAAGCTTAAAGCATTGGGCAATGATCCGTTTGCTGCCACGTCATATCCGGTGTCTCTGCATAGTCGGGATATTATGGTCAACTTCGAAAAATGGGAAGGCCAAGACGTGTCGTTGGCAGGCAGGGTTGTGGCGATAAGGCGGCATGGACGGGCACTGTTCTTAGATTTGCGGGATCAAGAGGGCCGTATCCAATGTCATTTTCGTGAAGATATTTTGACATCAGCATTTGATCTCTTGGATTGGCTGGATTTGGGCGATTTGATGGGGGTCCGCGGCCGTGTTTTTAAAACCCGCCGCGGAGAAATTACCGTAGAAGTTCAAGAATTCAAGTATCTGGCCAAAAGTCTGCGGGACTTGCCTGACAAACGGCATGGGTTAAGAGACGTCGACTTGCGCTATCGTTACCGGTATCTGGATTTGTTATCCAACCCTGAGGTAGCAGAGGTTTTTCGCACGCGGTCAGCGATTTTAGGCTATATCCGGAATTTCTTGCAAGGACGCGGATTTATGGAAGTGGAAACCCCGGTGTTGTTGCCACTTGCAGGAGGAACTGAGGCAAAGCCGTTTCAAACCTACCATAATGCGTTAGATATGCCGCTGTATTTGCGCATTGCCATGGAACTTCACCTGAAACGGCTGTTGGTGGGAGGTTTCGAACGGGTTTATGAAATCGGCCGGGTGTTTCGCAATGAAGGCATCTCTACCCGCCACAACCCCGAGTTTACCATGCTGGAGCTCTACCAGGCCTATACGGATTATCATGGCATGATGGAGCTCGTGGAGTCCTTGATCTCGGGATTAGTTCAACACCTCTTTGGATCGCTGGCTATTACCTACCAGGGACAGCCGTTGGACTTTACCCCGCCCTATGCCCGAGTGGACATGGTGGAGACACTGCGCGCCGCAACTGGAATTGTCTGGCAGGATGTCAGAACAACTGAAGATGCGCATAACTTGGCAAAGTCATTAGGTATCAAGGTCGATCCCAAATTCGAACGTGCCCAAGTGATGGACAAGATTATCGGTCAAATCATAGAACCGGGTTTGGTGCAACCGACGTTTTTGTGGCACCATCCCGTCGATATTTCGCCGTTAGCCAAGCGAGACCAGAGAAATCCGCTTTTAACCGAGCGATTTGAATTGTTCGTGGCGGGAAGAGAAGTGGCCAACGCTTTTTCCGAGCTCAACGATCCATTGGAACAACGTGAGCGATTCCAATTTCAGCAAGAACAGCGCCGAGCCGGCAATGACGAAGTGCCTCCTCTTGATGAAGATTTTTTATTTGCCTTGGAACACGCAATGCCGCCAACTGGGGGTCTAGGAGTTGGGATAGACCGTCTGGTTATGTTGTTGACCGACAGCCCTTCTATTCGCGATGTGATTCTCTTTCCCACGATGCGCCCCTTGGATCCTGAGCTGTCATTTGCGGACGCTGAGTGGAATAAAGAGTAGCCAAGCTTCACTTCGGTGCATACAATAGATGTTGACAAAAGTGTGCACAGTAAGTGAGGACCCCAATGAAACATGTGGTTAGTGTAAGTTTAGGGACCGATCAGCGAGATCATCAAGTAACGTTGTCGTTATTAGGACAAACCGTCATGGTGGAACGTCGGGGCGTCAACGGGGATCTTGAACGCGCAGAATCGTTGATTCGAACTTTAGATGGGTCAGTGGATGCAATTGGACTCGGAGGCATTGACCGATATCTGGTAATGGCGGGCAAACGCTATGAGATTGCGGATGCTCGACGTTTGGCTTTGTCTGCCCACCGGACGCCTGTCGTGGATGGAAGTGGCTTGAAAGATACCTGGGAACGATGGATTGTAGAAGATCTAACGCAAAGCCAGGTCATTAGCCCCTCGATGTCAGTGCTTATGGTGTCGGCGATGGATCGTTTTGGTATGGCCGAAGCATTTTACCAGAGGGGATATCCGGTAGTTGCTGGCGACCTGATTTTTGCTAGTCGCATCAACTATCCCATCGTAACCCGCGAAGAGTTGATCGAATTAGGACGAAAACTTTTGCCAGAAATGGTGAAACTACCATTCTGGCAACTGTATCCGACGGGAGCACAGCAATTGGAAGCCGTGCCAGAAAATCACTATGAGGAATATTTTGATGCAGCCGATATTATTGCGGGCGACTTTCACTTCATTAAACGATATATGCCGCTGCGATTGGACGACAAGTTAATCCTTACAAATACGACGACGGACGCTGATCGGGCTATGCTGCGATCGCGGGGAGTCCGTGATGTGGTGACCACTACCCCCGTGATCGACGGCAGATCGTTCGGCACCAATGTGGTTGAGGCACTGCTGGCAGCCATCTCAGGGCTAACGCAAGATCACGATGGCTGGACTGAACTTGTGGCAAAAGCACGTCACGAGCTTTTTAAATTGTCCGCCTCTTGATAACGGGACGGGAATGGAGGATTATCGCGGGTGGATCTTTTAGCAACACTGGAAACATTTGCGGAACAATGCAACCAAAATCAGAGACTGCGCAAAATGAATCGCGATTGGACCCGTTTAGTGGAGTTGTGGGCCACTGACACCGATCAACGCTATTGGTTAAAAAGCGAGGCCGGTTGGATTACCTCGGGTTCCGGTGAGGCCATGGATGCGGAGTTGAAGATTTCTGCACGACATGACATCTTGCATGATATTTTTTCCGGCGTTATCACTCCAACCGAGCCTTATAATGCGGGGGATCTTTTAGTCAAAGGACGTCAGGACGATATGATGCGGCTTGATATCATTACACTCTTGATTTGGGGAGAGTAACATGAGTACAGCCAATGGCTTCAAGCGCGTCTTGCCATTACGGACGGCGATCTCGACCAGTGCCGGTCTTGCATCCGCCGCTATTAACTTTCTTGCCTGTGTCGAAATTGCCGAGTATGCTGGCGGCGCGTCAGCTTGGCTAGCATTGCTAGTCGCCGGACTCCTGATCGTCCTGGCGGGGGCGAACTTTTCCGAATTAAACGGCATGTATCCCTCCTCTGCTGCAATTCGGGTATGGGTTCGTCGTGGAATTAATGACAATGTGTCCATGGTAACGGGATTCGTTTATGCGACAACCGTCATATTCGTTATTGCCGCCGATGCCTTCGTGTTGGGCCATGTGTTTCAAGCAGCTGTTCCCAATGTGAGTGGTTTAATTTGGATTGCGCTCTTGTTGGGATTAGTGACCTGGATTAATTTGCGCGGCATTCGTTTGGCCGGATTAGTACAAGACGGTAATGGCTTGTTGCTGCTGACAACGTTGGTAATATTTTCTTTTCTGGTGCTGTTGCACCCTCATGTGCCGCTCACTGCGGGACGACTTTTCCATTCGAATCCAACATAG
>JAMCTO010000077.1 GCA_023381095.1 Bacillota bacterium | reverse complement strand
TCGCCAGTACCGGGTTTTCCATATTAGGCTGGAGACCCGAAGCCATGAGCGGGGTGGTCGGATTTTTAAACATGATGTTAGGATTTATCAACAATGGATGGTCTCTTTTCGTATCCCTGACCGCGATGTTTATTCTCAGTTGGCACTTTACTCTCGTGCTGTTGATCGCGCTTCCCCCCTTCTTTTTAATAACCCGTGTGGTCGCACGCGTGCTGTATACGTTAAGTCAGCAAGAATACGGTAATATGGCCGAATTGAATGCAGCGATGGTCCGTTCTGTGGGCTGGGCCGGATCAGCCTGGGCACGCCTCTTTGGACAGGAAGCAAAACAGCGCCAGGATTATGAGCAGGCCAACCGGAAAATCTCGGAAACCAGCATTGCCTCGCGTATTATCAGCGATGCTCATCACATGAGCTATACATTTCCCATCGCCGTTGCCACCGTGTTTATCTGGTTTTATGGAGCGATTCAGGTCATGCACGGAACCATGTCGTTAGGTACCTTAATCGCTTTTGCGGCTTTACTCGCAAAAAACACCTATACGTTTAGCAACTTTATTGGCGCGTTTGTATTTTTCCCTCACCTCAGGGGCGTCTTGGACCGCATTTTCGCCATGTGGCCATCGGCAGAAGGCACGCGCGTAGCATTCTTGCGTCGTCGTCATAACCCAGATCCGCGTCCATCTTTTTGGCATTGGCTTCGGGATCTCGGAGTGCGCTTTACGCCACCGCCCGCAATGCGGACCAATTCCTTACGTCGATTACTGGCCTTCATGTTACCATATTGGCCCTATTGGCTCATGGTACTCGCTGATGCAGTCATCGCAGTGGCTGGCTTGGCAACCTTGGTCCCGCTGTTTCAGCGGACCATCATTGATACGGCGATTCCCCAGCACAACATCAAATTGCTCGGATTTGCCGTCTTTATGATTGCGTTGTTTCCCTTTGTGCATTTGTTTTCAGCGGAGCTCAGCGCTACAGGGCATGAATTTTTGGCTCATCGCTCGTTGCAACGCATGCGCAATTGGGCATTTGAACGGATGCAAAGCCTTTCCCCCGCAGAGATGAAGAGTACGACGCAAGGCACCGTAATGGCTCGGCTTCTCAACGATATTAATGCGCTATATTCCGCGTATGGGGAAATTTCCAATTTGACATGGCTGTTCTTGCCGATTATACCGTCGATTATCTTTATGACAATCTTAAGTTGGCGGCTAGGCCTCCTTATCCTCCTTATCACCTTGCTCTTTATTCCGTTGTTGCGATACGGGGGCAAATTATTTTACGGGATCAACCGCACCATATTCGAACAGGTGGAAGACCTCAATACCTTTGTGCTAAAAACCCTGGACCCAACAGTTCTCATACGTATTCAAGAAGAAGACAAAGTGGCGGATGCTGAGCACACCTTTGGTAAGAAAAATCAAAGATTAGCGGATTTAGGGCTGACCTCGTCCGTTATGCATGGGTGGTTCGGGGACGTGTTTGGTCTTCATTATACGTTAATCACGGTCTTGTTGTGGATTGTAGGGGGCACCATGATCATTCACGGGCAATTGCTTTTGGGTACGCTGGTCGCCGTAATGGCATATGCCGGTAAAATTGATGGGTTTGGCGGAGGGTTTGGAGTGTACTTGGTCGTGCGTACAATGCAAGCCAATGCCGATCGAGTATTTTCGTTGGTCGATTCCTTTCCGTTGCCAGAGGGAGAAGGTTCTGGACCTCGTATATCCCCTGCGCTACCCACCGGGATGGCTTTAGCTGTGGAAGGGCTGCAACTTACGGATAGATCCCCCCAATTCGGCTGGTTGCAACCGGAGCGCACCATGTACGCAGTCCACGCGGGCAACGAGGGAGAGTTGCTTCTGGAAACGTTAGCAGGATTGCGACAGCCTCTCCAGGGGCGTGTCGACCATCCCGCCGGACGTGTTGCGTTGATTAGTGCCGAAAGCCCCTTGCCAACAGCCACCCCTCGAGAAATTCTAGGGGTCGCCCACGGTTCGCCCATGACTCGCGACGACGTGCGCAACGTCTTGAATCGGGTCGGATTGCCATCTTTAGACCCTGACCAATCCTTGCCTGAAACACTCGATGAAGATCTACGCCGACGGGTCGCCTTGGCGCAAGCCATCGTCGGATCGCCAGTGTTAGTACTAACAGACCGTGTCAACCTTGATGGGCACCCGCTGCGCGACTTCTTCCCTGCCTCCACGGTCGTCACGCTTTGGCACTCCCAAGACCACGAACCCCCTTCCGGAGTGGACATTGTGGTGACTCCACAACCTCACAGCGCTTAATCGGTCCATGACATGAAAGTTCATAACCACCCATGACATTTTTCATGACACTGGGTGAGGAAACCGACAGGAGGGTAAATGACGATGAATGTGATTTTTGTACTGATGGACTCGGTGAACCGCCATCTTCTAGATCCATACGGCGGCCCAACGGGGGTTACCCCTAACCTGGAACGTTTGGCAAACCGCGGGGTACGATTCGACAATCATTTTGTTGGGTCTCTCCCGTGCATGCCGGCACGACGCGAACTGTTTACAGGACGTAAGGACTTTCTTTGGAGGCCATGGGGCCATTTGGAACCCTTTGACACCGTCCTGCCCCAACTTATTGCTTCACATGGCCACAAAACTATGATCATCACGGACCACTACCATTATTGGCAAGAAGGCGCCCACGGCTACACACAATCGTTTCAAGGAACCGAGTTCATACGAGGCTATGAAAATGACAACTGGCATATCGACGCCATAGAGACTCTTCCTTCGTGGGTGCAAGCGATTAATCGTTGGCGTCCTGGCTGGGGGACCCGCTACTATCAAAACGTTCGCCATTTCCAGACCGAGGACGACTTTTTTTCAGCGCGCGTATTTCAACAGGCAACCCAGTGGTTGACTACCAATTACGGACACGGACCGTTTTATCTGCATATTGAGTCTTTTGGAGCACATGAGCCTTTTCACCTCCCAGAACCATATCGATCGATGTGGACCCAGTCTGTACAATCAGACTTCACCATGTGGCCCCCGTATCAAGATTCCGAAGCTATGGCCAAATTTTTTGAATATGCCCGTCCTGAAGAGTTGGACTTTATCCGAGGCCAATATTTGGGGAAATTAACGATGTTAGATCGCTGGTTTGGTACGCTGCTAGATACCATGGACCGGATAAATGCATGGCAAGACACGATGTTGGTCGTTACCACAGACCATGGTCATGAGTTGGGTGAGCGCCACGCGTTTGGCAAAAGCCACCCCCATTTCGGCAGCCATGCGCAAATTCCCCTTATCATCTGGCACCCAGATCTGCCCCCATCGTTACAGCGTGGGTCTATTACTTCCTTGACGCAGACTGTGGACTTGAACCCAACCTTAATTGACGCAGTGGGGATCAATCAATACACTGCTCCACACGGACGATCGCTACTAAAACTTCTACAAGGACGTACGGGACATCATCGCGATGCAGTGCTTTATGGAACATTTGGCCAAGGTGCGGGGTGCACGAATGGAGACTATACGTTGCTACAAGGATTCGACAACACCAACGCGCCACTCTTCATTTATTCGTGTCGCTTGCCGCATATTTCCAAGGCGCGTCTTTCTGTCTTAAAAGAAATCACTTCAGGCCCATACCTTCCTGGCATTGACTGGCCGGTATGGCGCATACCTTGGGTTATCGATGGTCTCCAGCAAAGTGGCGAAACTTTTCTCTATCAACGAACCGACCCGATGTTTCAAGAGCGTAATCTATGCGGTTCGAACGTGATGGTCCATCGCAAGATGTCGAACATGATGAAAGATTTGATGAGCGAGGAGGGAACTCCGCCAGAACAATTTTCGCGTTTGGGGTTATAGCGGAGCTTGGATGTTCTTCAGTAAAGCGCAGATATTGCGCAGTGTTGAATTTCTTAGTCTCATCATTGAAAATGTCCGGCCAATCTCCCCCAATGTTTCAAACCACCTTACGGTACTCAAACAATTTCTTAAGTTTGATGCCTTAAAGAGGATCGCGGCTACCAAATGAGCCCCGATCCCCTTTTGGGATCCGGGGGCCCGAAGAATGGGCAGGTAATCTG
>JAMCTO010000076.1 GCA_023381095.1 Bacillota bacterium | reverse complement strand
GACAATAACAGTGTTTCAGGCAATGTTGTAGCCAACTGTTGCATTAAGGCGTCATCCCCGGCCACCAATACTACCGGCACCTGGTAAAAGCCGCATAACGCCACGTTAATATCTGCTTCCGCGATGCGATTACCGTTGATTTTCCAGTGATAGATGCTGGCGATGGAAATCGTGTGATCCATGACTCCGTGAAATGAACCCGGCATCGCATGATACCCGATGAACGCCGCAAGATCTGCGCCCTCCCCTTTCCACCATACACAACGGTTTATTCGCTCCGTTAATTAATTCGGCCCGGTCGCTCAGCATGCCCTACAAAATATTGCGCATGCTACCATAATCCCACAGCATCGGCTTCTTCTGTCATCAACTTACGAAACCGCTGGTATTCATCAGTGCCCCAAGACACCCCCGATCGACCTGTTACTCCGGCAATCTCTTCCATAATTAAAACCCGCCTCGTGGCAACCCCGTTTCCGCTATTGATACCAAGTCATGGAAGGCCATGCCTGGGCAATTTTATCTGCCAGCATTTCCAACAACATTTGATCATGCGACCCAAACCGTCCATACTCTGGACTATCGACATCAATCACCAATGTAATTTTTCTTTTCACTATGACCGGCACCACGATTTCCGATCGCGATTCAGCGTCACAGGCAATGTGTCCAGGAAAGTCCAAGACGTTGTCCACCACCAGAGTCGTTGCCATTTGCACTGCTTGCCCGATAACTCCTTTAGGTGGCGTAATGCGCGTGCAGGCAGGACGACCGGCAAAGGGTCCCAGAACCAAATCCTGCGTTGAGTCTTCTCTCAGATAAAATCCAACCCAATTAATTCCCGTTAAAGCCTGGCCCAATAGGGCAGCCAAATTGGATAGATTCGCAATGCAATTGGATTCCCCTGAAAGAATTCCATCGGCAAATTGAAGCACATCCTCGGAAGTGAGATCTTCTTTCCAGGAGTTTTCGATCTCCACGAGATGCGTCGCCTCCAAGTTTCCAATATTCCCGGCTGGCGGACTATAATCGGTGACATTTTACCACAGGAATGGACTAAATCTCGAAAATCGCGGCGAATTTAAGGTACAATTTACGCAGTACAGTTCGTCTCATTAGGAGGTTCTTGTGGAACGCTTGCCTTTAATTGTCCAAAGCGACCTAACGCTACTGCTGGAAGTTGACAATTCCAAGTTTGAAGAAGCCCGCCAATCTCTAGTTGGATTTACCGAATTGGTCAAGAGTCCCGAACATATTCATACCTATCGCCTCACTCCATTGTCGATCTGGAATGCTGTGGCGGCAGGCATTATCCCTGATCAAATGATTGAGCGTTTAACCGCATATTCGCAATATCCGGTGCCAGACACAGTCAGTTTCTATATTAGGGACCAAGGACGTCGTTTTGGCCCCCTACAGATTCGCAAGTCCCCTGATGGTGATGGATTTTGGCTGACTAGTGACGATGCCCAGCTGTTGCTGCAAATCTCCAAACACAAAGCCATTGTCCCGTTTTTAGGACCAGTCCTGTCTCCTGGTTTTAAAATTCGCCCTGAACATCGCGGGCTTATCAAGCAAGCGTTGGCTAAAATTGGCTGGCCAGCCAATGATCTTGCCGGCTACGCCCAAGGCATTCCGTTGGATATCACCTTGTCAGACACTACCCGTCACGGCACGCCTTTTCATTTACGTGATTATCAGAGACACGCTATCATGGCTTTTTCCAGCTCGGGAAATGGGGTCATCGTGCTCCCTTGTGGGGCCGGCAAAACCATGGTAGGTCTAGGGGCCATGGCTGATGTCGGCCGAGACACTCTCATCCTAACCACATCCGTCGCTGCGCTCCATCAATGGCGCGATGAAATTCTCGACAAGACCACAATGGATCCGGAAGCTATCGGTGAATACAGCGCACGGGTTAAGGATTTGCGCCCTGTCACCCTGACCACCTATCAGTTGCTTAGTCATAAAAAAGGTAGTACGTATCCGCACTTCGACACCTTAAACCAGCACGATTGGGGCCTGATCATTTATGACGAAGTCCATCTCCTGCCAGCACCGGTTTTCCGGCTGACCGCGAGCTTGCAATCACGACGTCGGCTGGGCCTAACCGCCACATTGATTCGTGAAGATGGGCGCGCCGACGACGTATTTTCGCTAATTGGCCCCAAGCGTTTCGATATGCCATGGAAAGACCTAGAACAACAGGGGTGGATCGCCACTGCCGAATGCAAGGAAATCCGGGTCTCCCTATCCAGTACCTGGCGAGAACATTATGCATTGGCGGAGGATACTGAACGAGCGCGAATTGCGGCGGAAAACCCTGCCAAAATAGGGACCGTACGCGAACTTCTAGCTCACCATGCCCACGACCATGTGTTAATTATCGGCCAGTATTTGTCACAGTTAAAAGCTTTGCACGACGATATTGGCGCCCCCCTGCTTACTGGAGAAACACCTGCCGCGGAGCGCGAGCGACTTTATCAAGCGTTTCGCGACGGGCGCATTCCAGTGCTCATTGTGTCTAAAGTTGCCAACTTTGCCATTGATTTGCCGGATGCTAACGTTGCCATCCAAATCAGTGGAACCTTTGGCTCCCGACAGGAAGAGGCTCAACGGCTAGGACGCATCCTTCGTCCCAAAAGCGATGGCGGCCAAGCGACCTTTTATTCGGTAGTGTCTGAAGACACCAAGGAACAGGATTTTGCGCAAAAACGTCAACTCTTCTTGTGTGAGCAAGGCTACCGGTATGAAATTGCCCACGCCGACGCACACGGCGCGCCCATGACTAGTGGCCGTGTGATACCGTTTCCCGCCAGGGAGGTTCAGTCGTGATCTATTCGTTGTCCAAAGTGGTTTCAAAACTTAAAGAATCTGACTTGGGCCACTTTTATCAAATGACTAATCTCAAACCGCCAGTCGACCTACCACAGTTGGCCGCTAGACTGACAAGCCCGGAGTACATTACAGAAATGCTCAAAGAGCTGACCCGCCCAGAAAGACAACAGTTGTCGCATTGGATATTGCAAGGGCGAGAAGACATGCTAATTCCGGTGTCGATGGTAGGACCATCGCGCCATGGGTTAATAACCAAGTTGGGGCAATGGGGCATTGTCTATCAAGTGCAGACTCATCCTCAGTCATGGGTTTATGTGATTCCCCATGAACTTGTCGGACCCTTATTGGAATTCCTGGCCATCCGGCCGAGCAAGGCGCTGCAGGAGATCACACATCCCGAGTCCAGCCCCAGAGAATCTTCCGAATCTCCGGTGTGGTGGTCCTTAATTCATGATTTTTTCATGGTGCTAAGTCATGCCCGCCGGGATCCTCTGCTATTGACCCAAGAGGGACGGGTTTATCGGCGTGTGCTCACCAAACTAGGCCAGAAATCTTGGCACAAAGGCCAGCTCCATACTGTAGAATCCACGATTTATGCAGCCAGTGGATTAGGTTTGCTGTTTACCGGGACAAATCAAAGTGTTCTTTCTGTGTCCCGAAAAGCGGGGGAATTTTGGCAGCTGGTGCCAACAGAATTTTCGGTGTCATGGAACAATACCTAGCCACTTATTACGGCATGGTGCTGCAAAAATTACTGTGGACTTTGGCAGGTCATTTGGAACCCGATCAGTGGCTTGATTTGCCAAAAATGAAATCCTGGGCGCAACATCAAAAAGCCACCGGATTGAAAGTGTACAATATCGACACCTTTGTGAACTTCACCACAGAACTAGGGTTGACTGAAAAAAACGGATCCCTGTTGCGGCTGTCCGATGCAGCATATTGGGCTTGGCGTCGGCGCTATGAACCCACGGAAACTCAAGCCGTGGTGATACAGCCTACCGGCGAGGTTCTCGTTCCGCCTAATACTTCATACTATGACCGATGGATCGTGGACCAGCATGCCAGCCCAGTCAAATGGGATCGCATGGCTGTGTATCGCATTGATCGTGAGAGTGTGGCAGATTCGATCCAGCGCGGCATTTCTGTCGATAACTACATAAGCCAGTGGACACATATATCGCGAACCAAAATCCCTGGCAATGTGGAAGCCAACGTCAGGGATTGGTACCGTGCGTTGGGCCGCCATCGCATGGTCCGTGCAACATTGATTCACAGTGTAGATTCCGTTGAGTCACACCAAATCGAACAAGTGCTGGGGAAATCAGAGCCATTCCTCGAACGACTGTCTCCACAAGATCTGATTATTGACGACACTCGTCTGGACGCTGTGAAAAAATCCCTGGAACATGCCGGGATAGCGATGCTGCCCTCCGTTTACGCTCCAGGCGCAACCAGGTTATCGAATTCCGAATACTCGGAACCATATGCTGCGAACCAGCCGCCCGTGGATCCCCCGCTCTTGGCGGTAGAAGTGCCTGAGGCGCTGCTGTTGGCCACCATGGATGGTTACACGGTACAACGTGTATTACACAACGCCCTGGCCAACCAGCAAGTAATTACCGTATATTTCAAAGAACCACAGGAAACTAAAGCGAAAACGATTACGGTGATATCGGGATATATCACTCAAGGAACACTACAAGGTGTGGACATCTACCAACAAGCGTTCGCCATTCCTCTCCACAAAGTCGTCTTGGTGGAGCCTGGCGCCCAATGAAAACTCGACGTCGTATCCGTCCTCGGTTTTTCCTCTTTCTAGCATTGGTCATTATGTTGATAGTCGCCATCTTCAGTTTCCTTTTGCGCCCCGGAATTCCTGCAGCAATACCTGCCGATCCCCCGGTCCGACATCTGGTGCGGGTGCTCCCGCATCCCCATGCGTGGTCTTCCGATCTGCCGTTTGGATTGCCCCAACCGTTAAAAAATTTTTCGTTAATTGGCATCGGGCCCGGTGTTTTTGATTTAGCCGGTGGACTTACCACCACAGGTCTTAATGGCTCCGTCTATACCCTCACCGAGAATGGGGCGGTAATGAGCGGAAACCTGGCTCAACCCCGCCAAGATGGCGGATTGCTGGACCTCAGTGCCAACCCGGTATACATCGGCGGAATCAATTCCAATGGCATGATCCAGTCTGCTGCTGAAACGCTTAGTGGGGGAAAGACAAGCAACGGCTTGCCTCAGGGTTTATCCCGGTTTACCACCGCCTATGATGGGGATATTGCATATCTGGTAGGCGGCTTAGGATACGCGGGCGCTTCCCCGGACATTTACCGGATTACGGCCCAAGGTCAGGCATCTCTTTGGAGCAAGCTGCCTACGGCGCTAGTTCACCCCATGGCGCAAATTTTTCAAGGCGCCCTTTATGTCGCGGGAGGAACTACCGCATCCGGCACGCTTTCCTCAACCATTTATCGAATTCCCTTAGCCAATGGCCGGCCAAAATCTTGGGCCACCATGCCCATTGGCCTAACAAACGGTGCCCTGGTGTTGCTAGACCATCACTTATGGATCCTCGGTGGCTCTGCCGGGTCTCACTTATCCAATGCCGTCTGGATTTTAGAAAATCACACGTTGATCCCCAGCCAGCCGCTGCCGCTGCCGCTGGACGGCTTTGCTACCGCGCCCGTGGGCAACGCTATCTGGATTTTAGGAGGACAAAGCCCCCAAGGCCTGAGTTCCACCATCTACGTACTTAAAGCCGATCATTAGGGGCCAGCAACCACAGGATAGTGATGAGGAGCAGGAATGGTGCCAAGCATACTGCTCCAGGTCACAATGCCACGTTGCAACACGTACGCGTGATAGCCTAAGAGGCGCAATACTGCACAGGCTTGAGCAGAATCCTGAAGGGTACGCGATACCAGAACCACTTGGCGCGTAGGCGACAACAAACTCAAATTAGCGCCCAAATCAGCAAATGGAATATTTACACTGCCCGCGATATGTCCCTGGGCAAAGTGCGAGCGTGATCGCAGGTCAATAACTTGGGGCGGATTACGGCCGCTTAATGCCGCAAGCAATGCTTGCGGCGAAATCGTCCAAGGACGCGAATAGCCGATTGGATAGGTACGATTGAGATTGGTCCAGTAATTCCTGACTTTGGATGCCCAAGTAAATCCCAACACGTCATTGCCTGTGACGGGAGCATTCAAATGTGGAGAATTCGCCGCCCCTTGAGTCAACGGCAAGTTCGTAACCTGAGACGGCGGCGGCCACACATTCAATAACGGGTTCCACGATGAGACACCATCGGTCAGGCCATACGCCTGATAGCCAAGCAACCGCAGGATCGCGGGCGTCATTTCTCCACCGTCGCCATCATAGCACATGACCACAATCGGAGTATGGCGCGGCAATGGAAAAAAGTGAACTGGCGCTGTAACCCCGCCGTCAACTGCAACGACTTTGGTATAGCTGTGGGTAGCCATCAATTCAGTGCCGAACCATTGCAGAGGAATGTTGTGAGCCCCCGGAATATGTCCGAAGTTAAACCCTTCGGTCCCTGATGGTTGTCGCACATCGATCATCGTGATCGGCGTTCCCAAGGCTAGCCATTGGTGCAAGGTTTCTGCAGTGATTTGATAGTCCCGGTGCATAGCCGCGTCACCAAAATAACGAATCGGCTTGGTCGCCGCAATGCCATAAGATGATTGCGGCAGCACTCCAACTTTTCGAAGATTGCGCCCGAGGAGCCAAAACGCGGCTACGGCAAATACAATGGCGAGTCCCCCGATTATCCACCAGGGTCGTGATGTTTTTGGCATGCGTACTAATTGCCGCGTAATTCCTGACCTGCCTTTCCGACGTTGTTTCTTTTGTTGACTTGTCCCAACCATATCATCAATTAGCTGCAAACACCACAGAACGAAAAGGCGCCGTGTCTTTCCGAGATAGCCTCCTTCATGCTACACTGCAACTACTAGGAAGCGAGGTACCTGTTTGGATCAAGATATCTTTCGCACCGTAATAAGTCGGTTCGCTACCGGTGTAACAGTAATTACCACCCGTGATACCGAAAAGTGGTATGCCATGACGGCGAATTCTCTGACCTCGGTGTCTCTGGTTCCTCCATTGGTGCTCGTAGCCGTTGACCTCAAAGCGCAAGAT
>JAMCTO010000075.1 GCA_023381095.1 Bacillota bacterium | reverse complement strand
GATGTCGTATATCGCCGGGCAGCACTGGTGGACTGGATGGCTCACCATCCGGTGGCATGGGATGCCCCCGCAGGGGATTCTCCCGAATAACGAAAGGAGGCTTATTAAGCATGGGCATGTTATCGGACTACATTACCAAAGCTATGGCAAGAGTGACTGTAGACCAGCTACCCGATGGACGGTTCTTTAGTACGATCCCGGGATATATGGGGGTGTTGGCGGATGGGGCCACTGCAGCGGAAGCGGTGGCCGAAGCGCAAGCGATGTTGGAGGAATGGTTGGTGCGGATTATTTATGACCATTTGCCAATTCCCCCGCTTGATGGGGTCGGCATCGTGTACCCGCAACCTCCAGAAGCATCTTCGGCGGGGGGATTCCCCCTATGATCCCGACTTCTACCAAGTTTCAGCAGTTTCGGGCCGCTGTTCCTGATACGGGATTAGATCTTCTTTCAGAGCCCTGTCCGTTGGTTGTGCAGTGTGGATGGTACCCCTTGAGTTGTCGGGAGTCGTGTCCTCGGTTTACCGCGTGGCGGCAATTACGACGCAAGGCGCATTGGCCCCCCGCGCAGTATGACCAGCGGTGGATTCCGTTGGGTGGGGAATTCCCCGCTACCGCGTTAGACTGGGCGCAAGATACATGGGACACGGTGCCCGTGACGGTACTCGGAGGTCCTCAGCGGCATCTACTGTTGACGACGTTCTTGGAACTGTGGGCCGGATACTGGATTCGGCGGGGGATGCCCCTCACCGTCCAAACCGTAGAATGGCCCGATCCTGCAGGTTCCAATCCTGTGACGTGTCGAATTTGGTTACTGCCTCCGGGGATTGCCCCTCCCCGCGTTCCAGCAGGAGCGGATCATACGGTTGTAGTCTGTGACACGGTGACGCATTGGACGGGGGCCAGTGCGGATTTATTTCATGGTGACCTCACGGAATTTATATGGACACGCCGGTTTTGGGGACAAGAGTACTTTCAGCGACGGTGGGTGCCTGAAGTGGCGGATTGGCCCCTTCCCCCGTTGACTCTTCCCTCCCATCAGCCCATAAAGGAGCGTGTGTCGCATGACGTATGATGAATTTTTGACCCACAAAATTCAAGTGGCCCCCGAAACCGGATTGACGGTGGCGGATGCGGATTTACATCCCCGCTTGTTTCCCTTTCAACGGGATATTACGCGGTGGGCTCTACGGAAAGGTCGCGCTGCCATTTTTGCCGATACCGGTTTGGGTAAAACCGCGATGCAAGTGCAATGGGCGCATATGCTGTATCGAGAGAAAGGTCTTCGCACGTTGATTATTGCGCCCTTATCCGTGGCTCGTCAAACGGTCCGGGAAGCTCAGAACTTTGATGTGGTGGTGCACTATACCCGGCGGGGGGAGGATCTCATCGACGGGGTGAATATTACCAATTATGAAATGGCGGATCAGTTTGACCCCCGCGATTTTGGTGCGGTGGTACTGGATGAGTCCAGCATTTTGAAAAGCGTCGACGGGAAATACCGGCAACAACTGACGATGCAATGGGCCGATACACCCTTTCGCCTCTGTTGTACGGCCACGCCTGCGCCAAATGATATTACCGAAATTGCCAATCACGCGGAGTTTTTGGGCATTAGTAGTCGGGTGAATATGTTAGCTGCGTATTTTGTGCATGATGATGCGGGATGGCGACTCAAGGGACATGCTCGTGGGGCGTTTTATCGGTGGTTAGCCTCATGGGGTTTAGCTATTCGGACCCCCGCAGATTTGGGCTATGATGCGTCTGCCTATACCTTACCTCCTTTGACGGTCATACCGCATTGGGTGGCGTCGGAGATCACCTCTCCAGATAAACTCTTCTTTATGGGCATTCATGGCATTCAAGACCGCGTAGCCATTCGGAAACAAACCTTGGAGGACCGCGTTGCAGAAACCATACAGCTCATTCAATCGACCCCGGGGCAATGGATTGTGTGGGTGGGGTTAAACGAGGAAGGGCGCTTACTTCATGCGCAATTGCCAGAGAGTGCCTTGATGGAAGGTAAAGATGATCCGGAAACCAAGCAACGAGTGTTGGAGCAATTTCAAGACGGCAATCTTCGCATTCTCATTACCAAAGTGAAAATTGCGGGATTTGGGATGAATTTGCAAAACGCCCATCAAATAGTGTTTGTAGGCTTGAATGATAGTTGGGAAGGGTGGTATCAAGCCATTCGGCGGTGTTATCGGTTTGGACAAACCCAACCCGTGGCCGTGCATGTCGTTTTAAGTGAGGCCGAACGCCCGATTTTAGAGAACGTGCGGGGGAAAGAACACGAAGCTCTAACGATGCAGAAGGAGTTGATTTGCTATATGCAACCTTATGAACAGGATGAGTTAGCCCAATACACTACGACGACGGCGGATTACGTAGAAGATATGGCGGAGGGATCCCATTGGCGGTTACTGTTGGGGGACAGTGTGGAACGCTTAAAAGAAGTGGCCTCGGATAGTATTGGTTTATCCGTATATTCCCCGCCATTTTTGAGTCTCTATACCTATTCCCCGTCTGAACGCGATATGGGGAATAATGCGACAGCGGAGGAGTTTTTCCAACATTATCGGTTTTTGTTAGATGAACTCTTGCGAGTAACGATGCCCGGACGATTAACGGCGGTACATTGTGCGCAAGTGGCGGCCATGAAGGAACGGGATGGCTGGATTGGCTTAAAGGATTTTCGGGGGGATCTTATCCGGGCGTATACTGCGGCAGGATGGATTTATCATGGCGAAGTCACGATTGATAAAGACCCCCAAGCTCAAGCAATTCGAACGCATGCCAAAGGGTTATTGTTTGTGCAATTACGGAAAGACAGTAGTTGGATGCGCCCCGCACTAGCAGATTACATTTTGTTGTTCCGAAAACCTGGAGATAATCCGGTACCCATTCATCCCGATTGCACAAATGATGAATGGATTGAATGGGCTCATCCCGTGTGGTATGGCATTCGGGAAAGCGACACTTTGAATGTGGCGGAAGGGCGAGAAGCCGATGATGAGCGGCATATTGCGCCGTTACAACTTGGCACCATTGAACGGTGTATTCGATTGTGGAGTAATCCCAGGGAAACCATTTTATCGCCGTTTGCTGGGATTGGGAGCGAAGGCTATATGGCTGTTAAACTGGGGCGTGAGTTTATTGGGTGTGAATTAAAACCGGCGTATTGGCGTGTGGCGGCTAAGAACCTTGCTCTGGCCAACAAGCAACAGCAACAACTCTCGTTGTTTGAATCGGATGTATCCGAATGAGAGCGGGGGTTCTATGAATCTACAACACAAAACTCCAATAGAGTTATCCACCTCGGAATCGCTTACCAAAGTCTCCGTATTAATTGGGGATGTACTAACTCAACTAAAGCATCTAGCCGATCAAAGTGTTCAAACCTGTATTACCTCGCCACCCTATTATGGATTACGAGATTACGGGGTGTCGGGACAGATTGGATTGGAAGCGACGCCGTACGCCTATGTGGAGCAATTAGTTGCGGTATTTCGCGAAGTCCGGCGCGTGTTGCGTAATGATGGGGTTGTTTTCCTCAACCTTGACGACACTTATGCGAGCACTGGGGATAAAGGGGTCTATCACGATCCGAAATATCCGGTTGTGGCTCCCAAAAATTTATTGGGAATTCCCTGGCGTGTGGCGCTAGCGTTGCAAGAGGACGGGTGGATTTTGCGGAGTGATATTATTTGGGCCAAAGGGAATCCGATTCCCGAAAGTGTTAAAGATCGGCCCACGCGTAGTCACGAATATATTTTTCTCTTAAGTAAATCCCCTCACTACTATTATGATGCCCAAGCGATTGCGGAACGCGCCGTTGCGGGGGATAACGGAAGTTATTTTGATCGGGGTAAAACGGGAGCAGTTCATGCTAATCAAGGGAAAGATCGGCGAGATAAGCAACGGTTGGTAGGAAAGCGAACGTATGTCGGTTTTAACGACCGATGGAATGCTTCGACAAAATCTTTAATGCGGAATCGCCGGGATGTCTGGTTTATCAATACGCAACCTTATCCCGAAGCGCATTTTGCCGTGTGGCCGGAAAAACTCGTGGAATTGATGGTGTTAGCGGGATGCCCGCCTGCTGGAAAACGTTGCGATTGTGCCGAAGTCATTAATACGCCGATTGGTAAAGGCCCGATTGATGATCCAACGCGGGTTACGGGTCGTGCGGGATTCAATCGACCCCGGCGTGACGGTGAAGGTAGCCGCCCCGTCACCCGACGCGAACAGCGATGGGAAGCCGATCTCATGCGACACTCACCGCACAAGGACGCCATGCGGAACATTTGCGGGGATGCCTTCGACCATTACATCAGAATTGATCGTTCGGGCGCAAGGCCGTTGCCGCCAGCGATCCGTGAAGACTTCTTTGCCCGTGGCTGGCTGACCGAAGCTCCCCCCTGCGACCATCCGATAGAGGATGCAGGCACTGTGCTCGATCCATTTGCGGGGAGTGGTACGACTTTAGCGGTTGCCAATCGGTTAGGACGCCATGCGGTGGGGATTGAACTCAATCCGAATTATATTCCCCTTATACAGCGACGACTACAACAAGAATATTTTGTTTTGTGATTAAAGGAGTGGACACAATGGAACTTTTGACAGATCCTACGGCGGTGGTTCAAGCCTTGCAAAATGGGGATGATGTCAGTTGGCAAGTGCAGGAAACTGCAGACATTGTTTGGATGCACTGGGATCCTGACCGTCGGCGGTTGGTAATGACTACGGACTCTCCCCGCGAAGTGAACCTGACGTTATCCCAGTTATGGACGGGCGTGTGGTACCGGCGAGATGCACGCGTTCCTTAGACGGGTAAATATACAACCACAACCACATAAAGGAGACGACTATGGATGGCTTCGTGGGGGTTATTGGCATTATCGGGACTACTCCAAAATTGGACAGCCACCCGGGATTTAGGATTTCAAGCGGAATGGTTTCGGCATGATGGCTTGGCCCCCGTGTTCGAATGGGTCCAAGCCTTTGCACAACGGTATCACAGTGCCCCCCAATGGGCCGAAGTGTGTGAACAATTTCCTGAATTGCCGGGGGATCCCCCCGCGCCGACTGAACCGATAGCTTATTATCGGGATCGATTGTGGCAACAATGGATTCAAATGGATCGCTTGGCGGATTTACCCACATATGAGGAGTGGGCGAACCCCGAGGAAGCATTACAGAAACTGCAAGCCTTTGTTCAGACGGTGACGCCTCCCGCGCCGGTCGTGGCAAAGGATATGGTGCAAAATGTGCTGGATCGGGCCATGCACTATGCCGATTATGCGGGGGAGAACATTCTGTCTTCGGGCGATACGGCCACCGATGAAGTGCTCGGCGGATGGTTACGGGGGGATTATATTGTCTCGGCGGCTCCGTGGCACACTGGTAAAACATGGATTGCGTTAGCATGGGCGTTGGCTTTTTGGCGTCATCACCGGCAACCGATCTTGTTTTGCAATTTAGAGATTTCCCCCGAAGAATTTGCAGCGCGGTGGGATGCGTTAGAAGGGCAATTTGATTATCAAACCCTTATTCGGGGCACCCACGCGGGAGCGGATACCGAAGCATTTGCTCATAACCTGCTCACATATGGCACGACGATGCTGCAAGCCCATGCGGATCAAACGGATCCCTTTTATGTGATTCATCATCGTGATTTGCCGGGTTTGCTGACCCCAGAATTGACGTATCGGTTGGGCGTATTATACCGTCCCGCGTTAATTATTATTGACCAGCTTTCATGGATGGCTCCCGATGAGCGAGCGGTTTCCATTCGCGAACAATACGTGAAGATTTCGCGGGGGTTACATCAAGTCGCGAATAGTTTACAAGTCCCAATTATTTTGAATGCACAGATTGGGGAGAGCGGGGAGATTCAAGAATCCCGCAATTTATATCAAGATGCCACGGCGGTAGTTAAATGGAAACGGCGAGCGGATGGGATTTTAGCGGGGAAAGTGGTCAAATCGCATGTGATTAATATTCATAAAGACCCGTTGAATCTTGTGGCGCATTTAGATATTGGTCATCCCTTGGGGGTTTGGTTTGGCAGCCAAGTGGCGGAACCCGATGAGGAGGATTGAGGGGATGCGTGAACGATGGGATCAAACCTATGACTCTTTGCAACGGCGGGGAAAATATACCACCGCTCAATGGCGACTCATGCTTCAACACCGGGGATTGACTGTGCGGGGGGACGATCAGCTCCAGTTTTCCTGTCCGAATACTGCTGCGCATCATCGGGGGGATCAACGCCCGTCGTTTTCTTATTCCCCCGTTAAAGGGATAGGTCATTGTTTTCGCTGTGGGGCGGTGTTGACAGAAGATCAATTGTATGCGTGGGTGGGATCCCCCCGCGTGCCCGTGAATGTGGTGAATACCCATCGGATCCTTCCTCCTTATCGTCCACAGTGGCCGGGGCCACTTACCATTACCCATTGGACATGGTTGCAAAGTAAAGGGGTTACCGATTCCCTGCTTGTGCGGCGATCACGATTGGGATCCGATCCCGAGCGTGGGCTAGGGATTCCGTGGTGCGATGGACGGGGACGGTTACTCTGGGTGAATTGGCGTCCTCTCCGACTAGATCGTCCTAAATACATGGCAGATAAAGGTGCTCCCAAACGCGAATCGCTCTATGGGTGGCATCTTGTGCCGCGGGTGACTTCGGTATTGGTTCTCGTCGAAGCTGAACTAGATGCGTTGCATTTGTTGCAATGTGGCTACCCTGCGTTGGCAATGGGTGGGCTGGCCCTTTCTTCTCTTCAAGTGGAACAACTTCAGCGACGAGGGGCGTCGGTTATCCTGTGGCCCGATGGTGATGAGGCGGGACAAGAGGCAATTCCTCGCTTGCAACAAGCCCTCCATGGGGTTTCGCTCATCCCGTTTACCTGCCCGGCGGGGGATCCCAAACAATATACGGAATCGGATCTCCGCACCTTTCTAGATCCCCTATTAGCCTCTAGTTGACGTGGATATATCCAATGATCTAGAATACTATAGAATCCCTATTCGCTGTGTGCGAACGTGGGAAGGAAGGAGATCTTAATGTGACGACTACACCATATCCACAAATTCATGCCATTCAGACTGATATTGGCAGTGCAGAAGATGGCCTCTTTTATGCGGTTGTCGTGGCTGGGGGAGAATCCCCCCGCGTGTTTCGAACCGGACGCTCTTTGCGATTGATGGAAGATTGGTGCTACCTGTCGGGTTATACATTATTAGCGTATGGCGCGGTGGATGCCATGTGGGTCAACCCTGAGTGGACCATTGAATGGTTGCCGCTTCCCGCGGGGGAGGACCCCACCTCATGGTTGAATTAATCACCTATAGCGATCCGAATCGGATGATTTTGGCGCGTATTGCTGCAGAATATTTGTCGAAACCCGATATTACCAATGCTAAACGTCCTCTGCAACTCCTGCGACGTGGGCATACTTCGATTTTTCGGCATGTAACCGTGACGTTTTATTTTCGCACATCGTTAGTCGTGCGCGATCATTTATTCCGGTATACGACGGCAGCGATGGCGGCGGCAGGGTTGCGGATTAATACGGCCCAGACTTTTATTGATCCTGTGTTACCCGCGACGCAGGCGGATCAGCAATCTGCCATTCATCAGGCGGGAATGGCTGCTTTGCATAATTATACTACGTTAATTCACGAGAACCAATACCGAAGTCACCCGCGGCACAAGATGCCACCCATAGAGCGATTCGCGTTTGGGA
>JAMCTO010000074.1 GCA_023381095.1 Bacillota bacterium | reverse complement strand
TAAATAGGCTCTTAAATCCGAAAAGAGGCAGATGACAGCACGGTGAGACACCAGTGGAGGATATTATCTTTGGCAGGTATATTGGCCATTACGGCAGGATGTGGAGCGACGCCTGGACATGAGGCTGCCAGTGGCCCAAGCCAAACGGCCAAAAATGCGGTAAGTCATCCCGTTAACCAACCGTTTATCACGTTAAACCCCAAGTCCGGCCGTCCAGGCACTATCGTCACGGTGACCGGGTACATCCCTTCGGTGAAAAATCTCTCGGCCAGCGACCGTTCAAAGCTCCCTTCTTTGGGCAATATTGGCTTTGGAGGTTTTGACTCAGGGCTCACGATCGATGTCAGCGCGATTTCCTGGTCCTCACAACACCCGGGATATTTCACCACTCGATTTCAAGTGCCGACCCAACCGTGGATTACGCCTCAGGGGGAACATTCCCTAAAACCGGGAGTGTATCCCGTAGCCATTCAATGTTTTGGTCCGATGATTCATGGATGCGCCTTAGGACCCAGTCAAACTCAAGCGGATTTTCGTTTGGCGGGACCAATTCCCAACCAGTATCGCCCAATATCGTTGAAGTTGTCACCGGTTCGGGGGGCTCCTGGTACTGTTGTGCGGGTATCGGGCTGGGCTCCTATAACGGAGATTATTGGGCAGCCATTTGGGTATCAATTGGTGTGGAATACCGATGGCAAAACCAGCGATTACGGTGGGTTAGGGTCGGTGCAGCAGTCATTCAATGGGGATATTTCGGGTTCGTTTAAGGTGCCGGCTGGTGTGGCCCCATTGGGCTCGCTGCAACCTGGGCCCAACAGTGTAGCGCTTGAGTACATGTTCACTACCAAGCCCCCCACGACAGTGACGTTAGGCCGTGCGCCATTTAATATTATTGGTCCTCGCACCTGGGCGGCAATGGGAACATTCCACCCACTATACACCACGACCAATCAGGCGGCATTTTCATTTAGTCAGCCCAGCCCGGTGACGGTGAATGACGGCACGATTGCGGTGAGCACCGTCCCTGGAGCAATAGGGCTTCAGGAGCATGGGGTGTGGCAATCGATTTCTCTTTCTGCCCTAACGTCTCTATCCGGTGATCCCGGATATCCGGTAACCGTTTTCCGGGGATCCCCTCCTTTAGCGTCCTCGATTACGTTAACGCCCGGATACTCCAGCAGTCTGTTTCTTGCTGTTGAGGCAGTCTATCAAAAGTATGCCTCGGCGCCGCCGATGTATAATACCCCGTATTATACGACGGACTTAGGGAAGTCTTGGAAACAGGTACCATTGCCACCAGGATATACGGTAGGTGAATTCGGCGGATATCTCCAACAGGGAAGCGCAGTAGTCGCCTACTTCATCCGTCAGAACCAATGGGCCACGGAGACCAGTGATAATGGCGGCCAGTCATGGACGATGAATCAAGGCTTGCCCAAGCCGGAATTGGGCCCTCCGCTCGATTTTGGTGCCGTACCGAACGGAAATTTTGGACAAATGGGCAACGGGCAGCCGGAACAGTTATTGCGCGAAACCGCGAAGGGCCAATGGATTTCGTCGACTAGCTTTACCAACATGGAAGGCACCACGACACTGGCGGCCTTGTCCACTGATAGCGCGCTGTTGTTGCAAGCGAATAATCCGTATCCGGTGCAGCTGACGGAAAATGGGGGAAAAACCTGGCAGTATATTGCATTGCCTCCGATTGCCGGCAGTCAAAATGGTTCCAATTACCAGGACTTGGGAATGTTGGCCAATGGCGATATTTTGGCCCAGGTGTCGCTGGCTAGTGGCTCAGGATGGTTCGTGCTCACACCGGGCGCCAGCCACTGGCAGTCGGTGTCCATGACGGTAATTCCTGCGAACACCTACAATGTAACGATAACTGGCAAATCCGTATGGTGGATTGCGTCTTCGGGAAGTGCCACCACCCCCCCGACGCTGGTCTCAGTGAATCAAAGTCAACTTTGAGACGGCGAAGAGCAAAATGGGCCGGACTTTTACCTCCAGCCCATTTTCTTCATCATGATTACTTTAAGTGGGTTCCAAAGAATTCGAGCACGTCATCCCATAATTTAAAAGCAGCACCTTCCCGATAATTTGCCCGGTAATCGGCAAAAAACGCATGTCCTGCCTCTTGATAGACTTTATATTGGAAAGCTTTGTGATGTTGTTCCAGGCGACGTTTCAAGGCATCGCCGTCTTCTGGCGACGGGTTGTGGTCCTCTTCACCGATGACCACGAAGAGCGGACAATGCAGGTTGTCGACCAAATCTATGACAGGCGTGGGTCGGCTTTTGGTGGTCAAATCGTTGGGGGTGGCTTTGCGAATAAATCCTCCCCAGCAATCGATCGCGGCATCCACCTCACGGCTGGATGAGGCAAAGAGCAAGCTTTGCCGACCGCCTGAACAGAATCCCATGGCACCCACGCGCCCAGACGCATGGGGAAGGCTTTGGATAAATCGTGCCCCGTTGTTCAAATCGTTCACCACTTGTTCATCCGACAAGGCGAACATCTTGCTAAACACTTCTTCTGTGTTACTGGGACTCGGAGTACCAACGCGAGAATAGAGATTGGGTGCTAAGGCGATGTATCCTTGATTCGCGAGGCGATGTGCGACGTCATGAATATGCTCCACGGGACCAAACGCCTCGTGAATCACAATTACCCCGGGATAGCGACCAGGTGCTTGCGGTTGAACCAGATAAGCGTCGATGGCAGCGCCCACGGATGGATATTGTACCAAATGAGATTCGAGACGGGTAAAATCTGTGACTTGGCCGGGAATGGCCACGGGCGACCCTCCTGTTCTTTTTTATCGATTGACCGTGCTCATGTCAGGGTATCGCTCACCGGCAGCCACACCTTTAGGTAACGCCTCGGCAATTTGCCGCAGATCCTGCTCGGTGAGCCTTACATTTAAGGCTGCTACATTTTCTTCGAGATAGGGCACCTTTTTGGTGCCAGGAATAGGAACGATATCCGGACCTTGGTGCAAAAGCCAAGCCAGGGCTAGCTGTGCTGGCGTCGCATGTTTTTCTGCTGCCATATGTTCAATCAGGTGCACCAACTGTAAGTTCTTTTGGAAGTTTTCTCCTTGGAAACGCGGAGAGTGTCGGCGATAGTCGTCGACTGGCAAGTCTTCCAAGCGTTGAAATCGTCCGGTTAAAAACCCGCGGCCTAAGGGACTATAGGGCACAAATCCAATGCCTAGAGCGCGGATTGTGGGCAAAATCTCATCTTCAGGCTCACGACTCCACAGCGAATATTCGGTTTGCAAGGCGGTAATTGGATGAACCTGGTGGGCACGGCGAATGGTGTCTGGAGAGGCTTCAGACAAGCCGATGTAGCGGACTTTTCCCTCAGTGACCAATGCCGCCATGGCACCGATGGTTTCCTCAATGGGAACTGTCAAATCCACGCGATGCAGATAATACAAGTCGATGTGGTCTGTTTTTAGGCGTCGCAACGAGTCATTGCATGCGGTACGTACGTATTCGGGCGTACCATTGATGCGCAGAAATTTGCCCTCAGGTGAGCGCTGGTTGCCGAATTTGGTGGCCAGCACAATACCGTCGCGATGCCCGTGGATTGCCTTGGCTAAGAGGTCTTCATTGGTAAAGGGACCATACATGTCTGCGGTATCTAAAAAATTGATGCCAAGCTCCATGGCTCGGTGGATGGTTGCGATCGATTCGCGGTCATCTTGACCGCTATAAAAGTCGGACATCCCCATGCAACCGAGACCTAATGCGGAAACATACAATCCTTGGGATCCTAACCTGCGTTGTTCCATAACCTGTCCCCTCCGCTCGTTATAATACATCTCTGTCAGTACAATGATACCAGGATGTGTAGGAGAATGAGTATGTCCTTCGGGTACGCCGTTACGATCAGAGTGAGCACGGGTTTGGATGACCTGGGTGGAGATCGTGGGAATCTCTAATGGGTGCCGGTGGCGCCTGTTGCGAGCAACAGGGTGTAACCGCGGCATAAGGGGCCTGTCTAGGAAGGTTACCACCCGTCGGTTTTGGATAACCTGGCCGGTAACTCAGGACTG
>JAMCTO010000073.1 GCA_023381095.1 Bacillota bacterium | reverse complement strand
CCGTCTCTTCGCGATACACTGACAAGCGCGTTTCAACCGTCTCGAGCCGATCATCCGGTCGCTGCACCAAGTTCGTTCCACAGACATTGCAAATGCCCGCCGCCTGGGGAGGGAAAGCTGTGGCAAAAGAAGACGCGATTGAGGTTGAAGGTACGGTAATTGAGCCTTTACCGAATGCGATGTTTCGGGTAGAGTTGGCAAACGGTCACAGAGTTTTGGCGCACATCTCGGGAAAAATTCGTATGCATTTTATTAAAATCTTACCGGGAGACAAGGTCACGGTTCAATTATCACCCTATGACCTAACTCGCGGACGGATTACTTACCGATATAAGTGATGGGCGTCTGGAAAGGAGGACAGGCCATGAAGGTAAGAGCGTCGGTAAAGCCTATTTGCGAGAAGTGTAAAGTGATTAAACGTCATGGACGAGTTCTGGTGATTTGCGAGAATCCTAAGCACAAGCAAGCCCAGGGGTAGAAATCACTAAGAGAAGAGAGGAGTTACAAGCGTGGCGCGTATTGCAGGAATTGATTTACCCCGCGACAAGAGAATTGAGGCGGCTTTGCCATATATTTATGGGATAGGCCTGTCCGCCTCGCACAAGATTTTGGCTAAGACACAAGTTGATCCGGATACCCGAGTGCGAGAACTGACCGAAGACGAAGTGGCACGCATTCGCGAGGTGGTGGATCACGACTATCGTGTTGAAGGAGATCTTCGGCGAGAAGTTCAGATGAACATTAAGCGGCTGATCGATATTGGGACATATCGCGGATTGCGTCATCGGCGGGGATTGCCGGTGCGAGGCCAAAGAACTAAGACCAATGCCCGTACCCGCAAGGGACCGCGCCGAACCGTGGGCGCCAAACGCAAGAAATAATAGCCACATTCTAGGAGGGACCGCAAGCACAGATGCCAAGTAGTAGTCGTCGTAGGACAAGAACGCGCCGCCGTGACAAGCGGCATGTAGATCGAGGGACCGCGCATATTCGTTCGACTTTTAATAACACGATCGTTACGATTACAGATACACAAGGAAATGCACTATCATGGGCTTCATCTGGTCAGTCCGGATTTAAAGGGTCACGAAAGAGTACGCCGTTTGCAGCGCAAATGGCTGCGGAAACAGCCGCCAAATCCGCCATGGAGTATGGGCTTAAAGAAGTTGAAGTACTGGTTAAAGGCCCTGGTTCCGGTCGGGAAGCTGCAATTCGCGCACTTCAGGCGGCAGGGTTGGAAGTGAGTATGATCAAAGATGTCACACCTATTCCTCATAATGGGTGTCGTCCACCAAAAAGACGAAGAGTATAAGACAGAAAGGAAGGAGGCGGCCGGATGGCACGCTATACAGGACCTGTATGTCGATTATGTCGGCGTGAAGGGGTTAAACTATATCTTAAAGGGGACAAGTGCTTTACGGACAAGTGTCCGTTGACGCGTCGTGCTTATCCTCCGGGGCAGCATGGCCAGGGACGCCGTAAACTTTCAGAATACGGGGTGCAACTGCGAGAAAAACAAAAAGCTCGTAGGACCTACGGTATCATGGAAGGTCAGTTCTCACGGTATTTCGGAAAGGCTTCGGCGAAAAAGGGTGTCACTGGTGAGCTTTTGCTTCAACTTTTAGAGCGTCGCTTGGACAATGTGGTGTACCGTCTGGTGCGCCACAACCACTTTGCGGTCAATGGCCGTCGAGTGAATATACCGTCATTTTCGGTAAAACCCGGTGATGTCGTCGAAGTGCGTGAAGCGAGCCGTCAAAAGCCGCGGTTTAAAGTTATGTTGGAAGCTCCGCTTCGGACCCTTCCGGCGTGGCTGGATGTTCAAAGGGACCAATGGCGGGGCACTGTGGTCAGAATGCCTACTCGTGATGAAATTGACACGCCCGTTCAGGAACAGCTCATTATTGAGTACTATTCTCGTTAATCTTTAAGTCTGTGAAAGGAGGGAGCCTGCTTTCCAAGCGGGCGCGGATAACATGACCGAGGTTGAAAAACCGGAAATTCGGCGGGTTGACGATGGAACCGATCCTAAATATGGTGCATTTACCGTTGAACCCTTAAACCGGGGATAAGCACGACGCGTCAACGGACACTTTCCAGGCACGGCCGTAACCTCCGTCCGTATTGATGGAGTATTACACGAGTTTTCTGTTATTCCCGGCGTGGTAGAAGACACGGCGGACATTATCCTGAACCTAAAACGTCTGGCCTTGCGGTTGTGGTCAGACGATCCTCATATCTTGCGCGTTGAGAAAGACGGTCCGGGAGAAGTGGTAGCAGGAGACGTCATTGCGGATGCTGACGTTGATATTCTTGAGCCGGAACAACACATTGCGTATCTCGACGAGGGGCATTCATTACGAATGGAACTGAACATCGAGCGGGGCAGAGGGTATGTTTCGGCAGAAAAGAACAAGCGAAGCGACCAGGCCATCGGGGTCATACCCGTGGACTCCATCTTCAGTCCGGTTACCAAGGTGAATTGGCGAGTAGAAGACACTCGTGTCGGCCATATTACCGATTATGACCGCTTAACGATTGAAGTATGGACTGACGGATCCTTAAGTCCAGAAGAGGCCATATCCCGCGGCGCTAAAATTCTTTCGGATCACCTCCGGTTATTTGTCGGTTCGGTCCTTTAATTGTCTAAAACGTGCCGGAATTAACACTGTTGGGGAATTAACCAATAAGTCTGATGAAGACATGATGAAGGTTCGTAACTTGGGCAAAAAATCGTTGGAAGAAGTTAAGGAGAAGTTGGTGGCGCTGGGTTTGGGTTTGCGCCCCTCAGAAGAGTAACTCACGGGATTGGAGGCAAGTTTTTATGCCAGGAATGCATCGGAAATTGGGGCGCATCGGCGGACACCGCAGGGCCATGCTACGTAATCTGGTGACGTCAACATTGCGCGAGGAACGAATTGAAACGACTGTGACGCGAGCCAAAGAAGTAAACCGCGTTGTTGAGCATATGATTACTTTGGCAAAACGGGGCGATTTGGCTGCACGTCGCCAAGCGTTGGGATACGTATGGGACGAGGACGTCGTAACGAAACTATTTACCAACCTTGGACCGCGTTATGAAAATCGTACCGGCGGTTACACCCGGATTATGCGTACCGGATTTCGCCGGGGGGACGCTGCACCGATGGCGATATTGGAACTGGTCTGAGGCTTTTATGGATATCATATTTGACCACGTGGTGGTTCAGTATGATACGGCATCCGCCTCTGCACTCGGCCCCGTGAGTTGCGTTATTCACGGGGGTGAGTGTGTTTTAATCTCGGGACCAAATGGCGGAGGGAAGACGACTTTTGCGAGGGTTCTGGCCGGGGTTCTTTTACCCATCTCAGGAAGCTTGCATTTGTCGGACGGGAGGCAGCGTCAGGATTGGCCGGCAAATATGGTGGGATGGCTTCAGCAGGAAGCCGAACACCAGATTGTGGGGACCAGTGTTGTAGAGGATGTCATGCTCAGTTCTGTCTGGCATGCCAAGTCGCGCAGGGAAGTTGTGCAACGCACCCACAGGGCCATTGTAAGAACACGGATGAGGGGAATGGAACGCCGTTATTGGGACACTCTGTCCGGTGGGGAACTCCATTTGTCGGCCGTAGCGGCTATTCTTGCACAACAAGCACAAATTCTGGTGTTGGACGAACCGGAGACGATGTTGGATGCTTCGGCTCAACGACTTATCGCAGAGATATTGGCGGAACAAAAACGCGAAAGAACAACCCTGATTATTGTCAGCCATGATCCCCGTTGGATTAATTTCGCCGACCGTTATCTATGGATTGCGAAGGGATTGGCCCGGG
>JAMCTO010000072.1 GCA_023381095.1 Bacillota bacterium | reverse complement strand
TACGTGGCGGGGCATATCTCCGGTGTGGTGGTCTCCATGAACTTCTTAGGCGAAGGCGGATTTTGGGAAAATTTCGTCGGCGTGATTATCCGGAAATGGCAGTTTCCGCACATCACAAACGACTTCGATGCAAGGAAAGGAATGAATGTCACAGTGAATCCAGTCTGAATTGCCTACCCCGCCCGCGGGAAATTTACCGGCTCCCAGGTCCAATCTGACCTGATCGGGCCTGAAGGTGGAAGCAAATCCTCTTCGGTTCCGAAACCGCCCTTCGTAGTTCCAATGTTCCTCATTCATAAAGAGCGTATCCCAAGGAACCCCTACGTCCCGCCACTTACGGTTAAAATAGGTCCAACTGTCCTGTACCACCTGATCTTGCAAGTCATGATCCAAAAGGGCAAACGACACGTGGCCGTAATGGTGAACATATACATCCTCGGCAATGTATAGACGGTAGCCCTGAAGGCGCAGCCGCAAGGAAAGATCGGCGTCGTCCGCGCCCATTTTGTGGCCTTCATCCAACCCGCCCAGCGTTCGGAATAGATCCGTTGCGATCAAAAGACAGCAGCCGGATAAGCTCTTGGCCTCGGTATAATCACCGGCATAATCATGGGCAATCCGTTGGGAAAATTCCACAAAGAGATCTTTATCCACGCCATCGTCATTATAGGGCACCGAGCCATAGCTCGCGACATAATCGTGCTTGCCGCCAATTCCTCCCCCCATGGGTCCGACGGCACCGACATTGGGAAGGGTTTCGAGGTGTCCAATGAGGGTTCCCAACCACCCCGGTGAGACCAACAAATCATTATTGAGAAGAAAAACATAATCACCCGAGGCTTCGGCCAATCCTTCGTTCACAGCATGGGCAAAGCCCTCGTTCAGTGAATTTCGAATGATCTTGAGGGCTATACGACTGCGATCCTCCGATCTTAATTCGTTGAGCCATTCGATTGTCCCATCCGTCGATCCATTATCGACGACAATCAGTTCATAAGCAACATCGGTATAAGCGGTTAAAAATTCGATACACTCCTGGGTATATCGGAGGTTATTCCAGGTTACAACGATGATACTCACCATAGTGAATGACTTCCCTTCTTCTTAGAAGATTCTCTCAACCGAATATCCCCTCATCGGCCGCAGAGATCATGGCTGCACCGTGCAAGGGAAGAACTCACGATGATATCAAGGCCATGACAGCTATGAGAGAAATCACCTCTAGTTTTATGACTACTTCTCTATGATTTCCATATTATTCCTCATAAGGAAAAGTGTTACTTCCTAAGAGCAGGGCCCTAAACCTCCCCATGCCACCGAATATGAGACGATAGATGCCGTACTCTCGGGCCTGACTTGGCTACAATGATTCTTTCCGACGTCCATAACACCTCTTTTCTGCCGGACACAAAAACGCGCCCCATCCGCCTGCCAGCCCCTTCGTCTGTAAAATCCGCAATAATAGAACCGGTGCGGAAGAAGGCTGGCTCGTGTCCATGCCAAAGTATGTTTTCAATGGATGGACAAACCTTTTTCCCGTGACGAACTTGCGATCCCCTTGACATCCGGATACATGACGCCACTATGCCGAAAATCCTTAGGAGTAGGGTGATGCACCTATTCCCTCGTCTTGGGTCAAAGTGTGCATCCTTTGAAGGTCAGTGTTCTGGGTTAGGCGTTTAAATCTTTATGTTCCGGCATAGTTCACAAGGATATTTTGGAAATTTGTGATAAACTGACCTAACGAATCAAAACTGCCAAATCATCCGAAGGATGAACGGGGGAACCAGTGGTTACTGGGGCGAACCAACAGAGAGCACTTTTCCGCTCTAGCCCGTCAGCTAACCTCGTAGGCACGGAAAAGATGACGGTACATTTCCAAGAATTCAAATGCTGCCTACTCCTTTTCCTACCTACCCGTTCTTCCGTGAGCTAGGAGGTGCTTGCAGCATGTCATACGACCACTTGATCCAAGCTTCCTCGGTGATGTCTCCCCACTCCCCGGTCTCATTGGGGGAGGCTATCCTGGTGGATCAAGGGAGAATTAGGGCCATCGGCCATCCTTCAGATTTCTATACCGTCAATGTTCACAAACACACGGATCTGAGAGGATATCATCTCTATCCTGGTTTTGTGGAGTCGCATGCACATTTATGGCTGATGGGGCACCAAAAGGGCCAAATTGATTGTGGCCCCCCGCACAATCTCCAGATCCGGGATATTCTTGAACAGATATCCCTGCGTGCCCGAGAAATCCCTCGCGGATCATGGATTTTGGGTCATCATTGGGACGATACCCGCTTAGCCGACAAACGCCCTCCCACGCTTGACGAATTAACCCGCGCCGCTCCCTATCATCCCGTCTATTTGCTTCACAACTCGGCGCATCTGGCAGTGGTCAATCAATTGGCCCTAGAACTGGCCGGAATTACCGTGCAATCTACTATGCCCGGAATAATGCGCGATGACCGCGGCAAACTCAGCGGGGAACTACGCGAGTGGCAGGCCTTAGAAGCCGTTAGCCGTCATATTCCCCGGCCGTCTTCGGATCAAATGGCCGAAGAATTGGGACTGGCTGTGAACCAATGTCTTGAACAAGGAGTGACAGCGGCTACGGATGCCGCACTGGGATTGGGCGATCCTCGTTCGATCCAGGCTGTCTGGCAAGCATATCAGTCTCGTGAAGCATCCTCGGAGCCTTTTGTGCGCACACAATGCTATGTCCGGGTTACCGATCCGGACACCGTGATTCCCGAGAATCCTCCGACCCCCTTTCTTTCCGTGGCGGGCGTCAAACTCTTCGCCGATGGTTCAATCCAAGGGCATACGGCATTGCTGCGCGAGCCCTATCATGATCGTCCCGAAACACAGGGAGTCGCCGTGACGGAACTGGGCAAGCTGGTTGACGCCATAAAATTCTATCAGGACAAGGGATGGCAATTGGCCATTCATGCCAACGGTGATGCGGCCATTGATTCAGTGCTCAAAGCCTATGACATCAGCTTCGAAGGTCAATTTTCCTCCAGGCGCCACCGCATTGAACATGCACAGATGGCAACCCAAGATCAACTGGAGAAGATGCTCGAGCTGGGTGTATTGCCCAACTTCTTTATCGGACATGTCTATCACTGGGGAGATCGCCACCATAACCTCTTTTTAGGTGCCGAGCGGGCCAAAAATCTGGATCCATTGTATACTGCCCATCAGTTAGGCTTGATCTATGGTCTGCATTCCGATTCTCCTATTACCCCCATATGCCGGTTAAGAGCGCTCAA
>JAMCTO010000071.1 GCA_023381095.1 Bacillota bacterium | reverse complement strand
TCTTCACAAAATCACAACTCGGTATACTATCCACGTTCGGGGAAATAGGCTGGGGTCTGAGGTGACCGCGTCAGCGTATTTCTTTTTCACGCTCCTCACGGAAATGGCCAATCCAGGGTTAAAAAACCAGGACTGCTGCAATCCTGGCAAGTTTTTAAGAAAGAATTCGTCGGAGGGAAACAGATCCTCACAAAAAATCATCGTGTCAGCGATCATGAGACCATCAGCAGATAACTCAAGACTTTACAATGAAACAACGGATCGTTTACCCTTGAATGGGTGAGCAGCTATTAATGGATCGCATCATAATCAATGGGCAAGAATGGTTCCCCCATCCCAAGCAGAGTTTCAAAACTCGCGCCGCGTTTATCAACGCGAGACCTTTGACAATTAATTCCGTTGGCAATTGGTCTCCATATCGCCAAGTTACCTTGTATTTCGCATATGCACCACATGGTTTAAATGGTCACGCGTGGTGGACAATGGGTGTCGATGTTGAACAGTACACCAATCTTGGTGTCATTCTGCTCGGAGTCGCAGAAATTCAAGATGGAAACTTTTCCTGGTCCGGAACTTATCCCGCGTTTGTGCGATCGAAACGGCTCTATTTGATTCTTGCTATAGCCGACGAAAGGAAATATGGAGTGTTGGGCGAACCCTTCGGATGGTGGATGGGACCTTTAAGAGGAATTCCCGAAAGTCCTGATAAGGCTCCCCGGTAGTGAGGACATTTGACATCCCACGAACAGTGACGACCGGGTACTCTGGTAGTACAGACCCCATGAATTGGTGATGACGCTTACCAAAACGGCCGCACTGTAGGCGTCCCCATCAATGAGCTCACGAGCACATGGGGAACGTGCCTATGCCGCGACCATCGATAGTGCGCAAGGGATCACCGTCGACCAGACCGTCGTGCTCGTCGGACCCGACATGGACCGCCGTCGGCTGTATTCAGCGAGTAGGTGGAACACGGTCTTGAGGCTTGGCCGTCATGGCGAGTTTCTCTTGGGCCGCAGTCGAGTAGCCCGCAGGCGCCGTGGTGTAGGTGGACTATCGCTCCGTTGGCCACCCCGTTCGGTTGGCGGTGCCTCAGTACGCCACCGTGCTCGATTTCCTGCGGGCCCTCAAAAATTCCGTACGGTCGGTTTTCCCGAATACGGCTTCAAACGACTGCTCAGTTTCTCAGCAATTACTGAAGCAGTTACATCCCCCCCCCCATAACTGAAGTCAGGGACATCCGCCGCGCTGAATTTGATGAATGGCGAACATAACTCGACCGCTAACGCAAGGCCAATTCCTCAACAAGTTGGCGCAAGTACGACAAAAATTCGTCTTTTAGGTCGGGGCGCATCAATGCGACCTCTACCGTTGCCTTGACAAAGCCCATCTTTTCACCTACGTCAAACCGCTTACCAACAAATGGCACCCCCAGAACTCGAAGAATTTCTCAAGTTACGTCAAGCGCATCGGTCAACTGAATTTCGCCACCGGCACCGGGTTCGGTGTCCTCCAAAGCGGAAAATATTGCGGGATCCAACACATAACGGCCCATCACCGCCATGGGATGGTCCCCCACCTTGTCCGAAGTCGGTTTTTCTACCAAGTGACTAATTTGCATGGTCCCATCAGGATTCCATTCGCCAAAAGCAATCCCATAACGACTAGCCTCGTCTCGGCTCACCCGTTGCAATGCCACCACGTTTGTCCCTGGCTGCCATTTTTCTGTCAGTTGCGCCAACACCGGCGGTTCCCCGACCATCACATCATCGCCCAGCAATACCGCAAACGGCTCTTGTCCAATGTGTCGCTGTGCCGACAAGACCGCATGTCCTAATCCCTTGGGAAATTTTTGCCGGATAAAGTGCAAATCCGCTAAATGACTAACATGGTCGACAACTTCCAACAAATCCTCTTTGCCACGTAACTTGAGAAATTCTTCGAGTTCTGGTGCGCGATCAAAATGGTCTTCAATACTGCCTTTGTCACGCCCGATAACAACCAATATATCTTCGATACCGGAAGCCACCGCCTCCTCAACAATTAACTGGATCGTCGGCGTATCTATCAACGGTATCATTTCCTTAGGTTGCGCCTTGGTTGCCGGCAAAAATCTAGTGCCTAACCCGGCAGCCGGGATCACCGCTTTTTGGATTACCATGGCAACCTCCTCCCCGTATTTAGACATCATAACAAGTGATCATGCTGAGCCTCTTTTAAGGCTTGCACCACCTTGCGCACATCCTGACTGCGCTCTGGAGACAATATCAATACGGCATCTTTTGTCGCCACCACAAAAAGATCTTTGACACCAACAAATGAGACCACAGGCCCTTCGCTAATAGCCGTAACGTTTTGACTATCGACAAATATTGCATGGCCTTTGGCTGCGTTTTGCTCGTCATTGCGTGGCAGATGCCTGGCCAGGGCGGCAAATGTGCCGACATCATCCCACCCTATTTCCGCTGGCAGAACGTAAACATTCTCGACCCGTTCCATGATTCCATGGTCAATCGAAACTTGCGGCAATTCCGGAAAAATTTCGTTTACATGATCTGGCTCTGCCACCAACGCCACTAAACCTCGGTGCAATTCGGGCAAATGTCGCTCGACTGCAGCCATCAGCTCACCCACTTTGAAAACAAACATGCCCGAGTTCCAAAAATAGGAGCCAGAGGCAACCATGCTCTCCGCATCTTCCAATGGGGGTTTTTCGATAAATTGGTGCACTGTGAGCACCAGAGAATCACCAAAGGCGATTCCGTCATGCTCGATATAGCCATATCCTGTTTCGGGGTGTGTAGGTACGATGCCAAAGGTGTAAAATCCGCCATATTGTTCCGCGGCATGCATTGCCTTAACGACAAGTTGCCGGAATTTTTCTTCTTGTTGAATCATATGGTCAGACGGAAGAACCAAAAGTGTGCCATCGGGATCCACCTGTTGAATATGGGCTGCGGCCCAGGCGATCGACGGTGCCGTGTTACGGCCTATAGGTTCGCCCAATATGTGGTTCGGCGGGATGTCCGGCAAATTAGCGTGGACCTTGCGTACATAATCTTGCCCCGTCACTACCCAGGTATGAGAGGGATCAATTAATGGTCGTACCCGATCTCTCGTACTGCGAATCATGCTGCGGTCGCCCATAAGTGTCAAAAATTGCTTTGGGTGCATCATGCGAGACAGCGGCCAAAATCGTTCTCCTCGCCCACCCGCCAAAATTATCAACCATCGCGCCATTGATTATTTAGCTCCTTGCCTATTGTTGGCTCTATAGGCGGCCTCCGCCGCCGCAACTCCAGAAGGCACATCCCGCCCCTGGTTTACCAACCGTTGGCGTAGAGCCACTAATAACTGTATCATATTCGGCAACCTTGCCCCGTGTCCCATGACACCGATCCGCCAAATTTTACCGGACAAATTCCCCAGTCCGCCAGCAATCTCAATTCCGTCATAGTCCAACAACTCGGCACGAACGCGTCTTTCATCCACTTCAAGAGGAATCCGTACCGTCGTTACTGATGGTAGCCGGATGGCAGGATCCACTAACAACTCAAACCCCATAGCTTGCAATCCCGCCCATAGTGCGCCTGCCACGATTCGGTGACGTGCGTAGCGCTCGTTTAGACCCTCCTCCAGAGCCAGTCTCAGCGCCTCATGGAGCCCATATATCATGCTAATGGGGGCGGTGTGGTGATAGACCCGGTTTTGTCCCCAATAGTGCCGAAATGCCGCAATATCAAAATACCAGGAAGGAACTGGGGTTGCCCTCTGGTCAAGTCGCTCCAGTGCCCTTTCCGAGACCGTAAACGGGCTCAGTCCCGGAGGCGCCGACAAACATTTTTGGGTCCCGGAAAACACGATATCAAACTCCTGCGTGTCGACATCCACCGGCATCCCACCAAGTGAGGTGACGGTATCCACCAAGAGGAGGGCTCCCATTCGATGCACCTCGTGGGCCCATCCCGTCAATGGTTGCAACACTCCTGTAGAGGTTTCCGCCATAACCACCGCGACTAAGCGGGTCTCTGGATGCTCGCGCAACAAGCTTTTGAGTTGCTCCAGACTGGCAGATTGGCCCCAGGGCACTTCCAAGCGAACGGCATGAGCCCCAATTTTGTCAACGGCTTCCGCAATGCGGCCGCCAAACACTCCAGCCACTACCACAATTACTGTGTCGCCAGGTTCGACAAAATTAACGATAGCAGTCTCCATTCCTGCGCTTCCAGTGCCAGACACTGGCAAAGTCAAGCGATTGGCGGTGCCAAACACGGTCCGCAACATAGACTGCACTTCATCCACAATAGCAAAGAACTGTGGATCCATATGCCCAATCACAGGTTCGGACATCGCTCGGCGAACCGTAAACGGCACTGGCGAAGGACCGGGGCCCAACAGCAATCTCGGTTTAACATTTAGGACGTTCACACGTTTCCCCTCCTGAAATCACCGTACCATTGCTACACGGTTCTGGCAACTGAACCGTAAGCGCGGATCCGTGGTTCACCACGGTCAGAGTATAATATAAAGCACGGATGGATCCAGGTGAATCCCCGCAACTGGCACCACTATCTGGCATACGCCAGAAATATGGAAAAATGACGGTTTATAGGCAACTTCGCCGGCATCTTTCCTGGACACGGAGGACTTTCATGACAAAAATTGAGCTAGCCCACATCATTGACCACACTCTTCTCGATCCCAAGGCTACACCTGCTGATATCGCGCGCCTCGCCAACGAAGCAGTAGAACACCAGTTCGGTGCGATTTGCGTGAATAGTGGATATGTACAGTACGCCAAAAGTTGTTTGCCTCCTGCACAGGCCCCGCGCATTGCTGCCACGGTGGGATTTCCTTTAGGACAAGCCAATACAACAGGAAAAGTTGGCGAAGCCGAACAAGCTTGCCGTGATGGCGCCACTGAAATTGATGTGGTCTGGAATTTAGGCTTGTTTTTAGGCAAACAGTACGACGGAGTGCGTGAGGAAATACGTGTCTTAAAGCAGGCGTTAGGCCCGCAAATTTTTCTAAAGGTGATTTTAGAGACCGGATGGTTGACCCCGGAACAAATTCATCAGGGTACGCTACTCGTGGTCGATGCAGGGGCTGATATGGTGAAAACCTCCACCGGCTTTGACGCTCCTGGAGCTAGCGTGGATGCTGTACGTATCATGCGTGAATCCGCACCGGGGTCAATAGGGATAAAAGCGTCGGGAGGCATCCGCACCTTAGCCGATGCCATGGCAATGGTGGCCGCAGGAGCTACCCGATTGGGATTGTCACGTTCGGTAAATATTTTGGCCGAATGGCCCAGCGCCCAATCCTAAAATCGCAACCGAGGGCAGAAACCATTTTCCGCCCTCGGCATCGTTTAGGCGTCCTCGATGACATCTTCGGTCCCATCTAATCCAAACGCATGATGAATATGGGCTAAAGCCCGGTCGGCATCATTTCGGTCCACAATGCACGATATCTTAATTTCCGAGGTGCCGATCATTTGAATGTTAATGCCCGCATCGGCCAATGCTTGGAACAATGTCGCGGCGACGCCTGGGCGCCCCAGCATTCCCGATCCTACAGCCGACACTTTGGCCACCTTATCATCAATGATCACCGATTGTCCCTTCAAATGAGTCAAGCACTCTTGAACAATGGGTTTGGCTTTGGGCACGTCGTGTTCGCTAATCGTGAAAGCAATGTCGTTGAGTTTATCATGAGACAGGGACTGGATTACCAGTTCGATGTTAATCCCGTGGTTTGCTAATGACGAAAATAGGTAAGCCGCAACACCCGGGTAGTCAGGCACCCCCAGCAATCCTATCTTGGCCACATGACGGTTTAAGGCCACGGCGGTCACCGCGGGTTTTACCGGAATGACAGGTTCAGCTTCAATTTGGGTTCCGGGTTCATCCCGGAACGTAGACCGGGCGTGGATCACCACCTGATGTCCTTTGGCATACTCCACGGCTTGTGTTTGCAGAACTTGGGCCCCCTGGCTGGCCAACTCCAACATTTCGTCATAACTCAGTGAACTAAGTGGAGTAGCGTTGGGAACAATCCGCGGATCCGCCGTATATACGCCCGCTACATCGGAATATATCTCGCATCGGTCCGCCTTCAAGGCACCTGCCAAGGCAATGGCCGTCAAATCAGAACCGCCGCGTCCTAAGGTCGCGACATCGCCGCTGGCGGTCACCCCTTGAAATCCCGCCACGACGGGTGTAATGCCCGCAGCCAGGGCCCGTCGCAGAGGACCTGGGTCAATCTCCTCAATACGGGCACGGCCAAAATCGTATGATGTCTTGATGCCTGCTTGTCCCCCTGAAAAAGAGCGCGCTGGCACACCATTTTGTTCCAAAGTCATCGCCAACAGCGCTACAGTGACCAGTTCTCCCGTGGATAGCAAGGCATCCATCTCACGTCCTGATGGTATGGTGACCAAATGGGACGCCAACTCCACCAAGTGGTCTGTACTGTCTCCCATGGCCGAAACCACCACCACAACCTGGTGCCCTTCGTCGACAACCTGTTGAATTTTACGTGCTACTTCGTCAATATGATGAGCAGTAGCGACCGAACTACCGCCAAATTTTTGGACCAACAACAATGGCAAAAGCTCCTTTCCCACGGGTCACTTGTTATCGCTTTATCATATCAGAAGTCATGTGAAATATGGAACATATCACACTGGGTTACGCCAAATTTTTACCCGCAGGAGGTCATTTTGGATGAACAAACCGTGGATCACATTTGACCTAGACGGTACCCTACTCCACAACCCTTATTGGCGCCTGCATTTGGCGCCGTGGATCCATGCCCAAGCTAGCCATCGCGGTGTAGAATGGCTTCAGATTTGGCAGCCGCTGTCCCAAGAAGGCAATCGCCGATGGCAAAAAGGAAATTGGTCAGGTGCCTACGACTGGGCCGACATCGTAAAAACCGTCTACGGTCTAAGTCTACCCCACCCTCAAACTGTGCCATGGGACTCCATCGCTTCCCTAACTCTGCCTGGAGTTCTATGGATGCTGAGCGCACTGAGCACTCTGCCTGTACGTCTAGGAATTATTACCAATGGATTATGGGCCAATCAGGAACCATACCTAAAAAGCCTGCACTGGGACACCATATTTGAGACGATTGTCACGACGGACTTTAAATCAGTGTGCAAACCAGATCCAGCGGTGTTTTTAGCGTTTCCCGGCCCTGTCTTATGCCACGTGGGAGACCGTATGTTTCATGATGTGCTGGTGGCCAAACGCGCCAGAACCATTGCCGTGCTCTATCAGTCTAAACAAACCGCCGAAGGTCGCTACGACCCCGTATCCCCGTCTCAATTGGTTCCAGATCACATTATCCGTGATTACTGGTCATTTCCAGATCTAATCCAGAACTTCCTCTCCAATAACCCCCCAACGACCCAAAATTTTGAGTCTTTTGGCCCTACCCTGAATCCATGCAAATTCCCACTATGTTAAATATGTGATACTTCGGCTCGCAAATTTTGGCCAAAATAGGGAAAAATCACTAGTCACGCAGTTGCTGTCCAATTGATTCTGGACCCCACGGAAAGAGGCATCCGATGTCTGAACCCGGATGTTCGTTATGGGGTGTTTCCTACCAGTCTGGGAAACCTCACCGTGGCGGGATACATTGTATTAGAGGTGGACCACAGACTCTTAATGATTCCTTATCACACGGTAGATCCCGATATCGGTTGGGAGCAGCCGGATCTTTCCTCTAGTAGACTGGTGCCACGCCCTCAAGATGGGGGGGTTAGTGACCACATACCAAAAGATTCTCGATTCCATCGACGAGTTGTTAAGCACATACATTTTAAGAATCTCATTCATTTGTCTTCAGAACCGCGGTAAAAAAAGAGTTGATTCTTGCTATCTGCGGTGTTAGTCTAGGGACAGTTTCATTTGGGAAATTAACTTAATCGAATATAGTTACTAATAACTACAGAAAATTTACTCACAATAATTTCATGGAAGGAATTATAGATTTTATGCCAATGCGTCGCGGCCTAGTGCCCCTTCGACTTACTGATGCCGACCACGAGTACCTTCGGAAAGTTGCGACCTTATCGTCTGAGGACACCCGGAGGACAGAGAGAGCACTGGTTTTGTTGGCCTATGCCGAAGGCCATCCTATGGTAGAAATTGCTAAGGAGTACCATGTTACCCTTTCTAAAGTGCGTCGTTGTGTGGATCGAGCTTTGGCTTTCGGGCCTCGCAGCGCACTTGACGATGTGCCACGTCCCGGACGCCCCTCTCGCATTACCCCGGAAGCGCGATCGTGGATAGTATCCCTCACTTTTCAAAATCCACAGGACCTCGGATATACTGAATCATCGTGGACAGAGCGCCTGCTAGCTCATCATATCCGCAACAACGCTCGTTCTTTGGGCCACCAGTCCGTAAGCCACATCAGTCCCGGAACCATATCAAAGCTCCTGGCCGCCGACACCCCTCTCGCCCAACACGGCCCCTTTTATGAAGGACGGCATCCAGGGAATCCCGCCATTCCCATACTCCACCTCGCCCTCCCCTTGCCGGAAGGACCCCTGACGCTATTAGCGGGCATTCACTTGGAGACCGCGCAAGTATGGGGTATTGTACGGTCACAACACAGTGAAACCGAGTTCGTCGAATGGCTAAGACTTCTTGACAAAAACCTGCCTTCCAATCACCTGATCGAAATCATTGTCGATCCCGCTCCAACCCACATTGCCACGGATACCCGAGCCTACCTCCTAGCCAACCCCAACCGTTTTGAATTCGTCTTTTCGCCTACTCATGGCGCTTGGCTAAATCTAATCGAAAACTTCTTCGCTAAGTTGATTAACCAAGTGGCTATCAGTCAACCTCGCCTACGCCCCGATACTATGGCCCAGGTAATCGAGGAGTATCTTGACAGTATCAACCATGATCCGGTTCACTTTCGATGGCATGGATCACCCTTGGGAGAAGAAATTTGGTAATGGCCGTTTACGGGTGTTTAGCAGCCGGGGGCACATATCCAAAAGGCCATGGCCAATTGAGACCGAATGTGCTATCAAATAGCGGACCCGCTTTAGGATCTTGGATCTTGAAATATTGGTCATAAATGGCGCGCGCCACAAAACCCGAGTCTGCTCCCCAATTCCCTTCCCGAATATAGACGAGAATCAATATCGAAGGATGTGGCATGGGACCGTAGGTCAAAAAGTACGCATTATAGTTGTTCTGAGCTACCACCTGAGCAGTACCGGTTTTCGAGGCAACAGGCACCGGCAATCCCGCCAGGGCACCATACCCGGTTCCAGACACACCTTTGGCAATCGACGGATCCTGAGCCGACATTTCCATGCCCACATGCACCGTGTGAAAAATTGAATAGGGCAGATTCAGTTTGCCTTGCACCACCGGGTTAAATTGCTTTATCACTTTACCGCTGGGACTGGTAATCTCCGAGACCAAATGCGGCCAATAGAGTGTACCGCCATTGGCAATGGCCGAATCGGCGCGCGCCAAGGCCACCATTGTATATTGACCAGCATGACACTTTGCAGGGCAATTTAAATTCCATCCCCAAGTCCATGGGGTATGATTTTCCTGCTCTAAAAGAGCCGGTGACGGGATAAGGCTGGTGGCTTCTCCAGGTAAATCGATGCCTGTCGGTTTGTTCAAAAGAAAGTTGTCCATCCACTTATCCATGGTGTTAATTCCCATGTCATATCCTAAAGTGTAAAAGAACACATCGTCGGACAGCCCAATGGCTTGCTCGATATTCAACCACCCAAAGCCATTGGGATACCAGTTGCCAAAAATCGGATCTTTGGGAAAGTATCCGGGGTCAAAAATTTCCGTCGTCGGAGTAACGACGCCGCTGGCCAGTGCCGCCACAGCCATAATCGGCTTAAATACCGACCCCGGGGCAAAGAGTCCGGACACCGGCAGAACGTTAAACGGGCTCATAGGATTAGCGCCTAATTGCGCGTAGTAACTATTGCGTGTCGTGGATCCCGGCAATAACTTGTTGGGATTATAAGAGGGCAGACTGGCCATGGCTAAAACGTCCCCGTTATTGGGATCAATGGCTAACACAGCCCCCTGGACGGCTCCGGTGCTATGAGAAAACGCTTGAGTCGAATGACGCATCGCTTTCATTGTATAGGCCAGCGCATTTTGGGCTGTTTCTTCCAGATGCCAATTAATGGTCAAATGCAACGTGTCCCCCGGGGTCGGCACCACTTGTCCCAAAAGCCGCACCAGTTGTCCCTGCCGGTTGACCTCGGCAAATTGGCCGCCGGAATGTCCACGCAAGTAGGATTGATACTCGGCTTCCAACCCGGCAGCGCCCACAATAGCCGTCGGCGAATATCCTTGATATTGCTTTTCTTTCAGGTCTTGCGCAGATATCGCGGAAGTATACCCCATAATGTTGCCCATAATGCTATTGTACGGGTAATAGCGAACCGCCACGGGCTGAATGCGGATATTGGGAAGTAGGGAACGGTTTTCCTCTATCACCGTCATTTGCTGATCAGTTAACCCGGACACGATCTCGATAGGTTGGTAAGCATAAGCCTTGGCCTGTTGCTCGGCAATCAACTGCGACATGGTCTTCGTCGAGACCCCAAGATATTTTGCCAACGTGGCGACCTCAGAAGCCGGCATCGTGGTTTGATTGTTTACCGGGAGATAATATAGTGTCCAGGAAGGTTTGGAAGTGGCGACTACCACGCCATCTGAGGCCACGATATTTCCGCGGGGCGCCGGTACTGGCAATTTTCGTAAGGTGTCTTGGCGTGCCAAGGCTTGATAATGGGAGGCGTCCTTTACCTGCAAATACCAGAAGCGAGACGCGACAGCTAAAAAAGCCATGGTAATCATGGCCATTAGACCTAACGCTCGACCGGTTGGCTTTCTAGTGGGTTGTCCGCTTTCTTTAACCATGCCATGCCCTCCTCATTAATATTAGATAACGCTCACGATAGGCCGGAGGTCACATGTTGCTGCGTTTCCTTTAACCAATCCCATGAATACTCGTCATTACCCCACATCATGATGGCGACGCCCGAAGCATTTTAACATGCGCTGGACCCAAAAAGAGCACTCATGTCTCGGTATTGTAAATCATCTTACCCATTATGACCGCCTGGGGTCCCCATCGGCAACCCCTAAGTCGTGCTATACTGAGAACATCACAATGGGGGAGGCGAAGTGCCATGAAGATTTTTTTCAACGATGAGACGGTTTTGGACTTTGACAAGGTGGGTGAAAATCTTCAAGATCTGTTCCAAAGATTTGCCCCATTTAACAACATGGGGAACTTTAACCCTGGGCATTTGGAACATCTTGACGATTTTGCGCTGCGGGCTCTTGAACGGCGGTTAACGGCTCGCCGCGATACTTTAAATGACGCTCTAGACCTTATTCGCCAAGAATTTTCCCGTCGCCAGAGCTCACCATCCGAAGACATCGAACCAGCAGAATAAATTGCCCTGCAAAGTGTCATGCTACCTAGCGACACTGGAAAAAGGGGGCAGAAAATGGATAGTTTAACTCATTGTTGTTGCGATCAGTGCAGCCCGAACCGATGCAGTCCACAATGTTCTTGCGCACACGGAGCACAAGCTTGCACATGCGACCGTTGCGACTGCGCCACCCGCGCCTAGGTCCGTTTAGGGGAACCCCTCGGGTTCCCCGTTTCTTGAATAATTAAGTAAGTGAGTTTACTATTATTCGTGAAACGGGGGCGACGCCATATGGGAATGCATGGTGGCATGCGGGCAATTTGGCAGCAGCAACGAGGACTGGCGCAATTAAACGACGGCCCTCCTGTAAATGTCAAAGAAACTCTCAAAAGGGTCTGGCGAACCACAATCGTGCATTACCGCTTGCCACTATTTTTGGGATTTGGTCTCGTTTCCATCGGAGTATTGTTGGGATTGATTCCTCCTCTTTTGTTGCGAACCCTTATCGACCGCGCTATTCCCCAACACCATTATCGACTAGTGCTGCTATTAGCGGGCGGTATGCTGCTTTTCCCCATTGCCAGTAGTTTAGTATCGATCGGCCAAAATTACCTCAATACCGTAATTGCTCAGAGAATTATGTCCGACTTGCGACGTCAGCTATTTGAACATTCCCAAAAACTCGGACTGGATTTTTTCACCTGGTCTCGTTCCGGAGAAATTCATTCAAGATTTCTAAACGATGTGGGCGGCTTGCAACAAGTGCTCGTCAACACTCTGACCGGCACGCTATCAAGTTTATTAACGGTCATTTTCACGATGAGTACCATGTTGGTGATAAATTGGCGATTGGCCCTGATATCTGCCATTGCACTGCCTTCGTTCGCGTTCCCGGTTCTATACTTTGGGCGGCGCCGTTATGATGCAGTAAAGAAAACCCAAGAAGCGTTGTCACAAATGACCGCGATCTTGGAGGAAACGCTGTCGTTGTCGGGAGCCATTGTGGTCAAGAGCTTCGGGACCCAACCCCGCGAACTCGAACGTTTCGAAGCGATAAATGCTTCGGTAAAAACTGCACAAATTCAGCAAACCTTAGTAGGCCAGTGGTTGAGTTTAGTGGTCAATGGATTGTCAGCTTTTGGGCCGGCACTTCTTTATGGATATGGGGGATATTTGGCCATTACCCATAAGGTTGCCATCGGAACCATCGTTGCTTTTGCTGCCTACCTCACGCAACTATACGCCCCAGCATCAAGTCTTGCGGGAATTAATGCCGCCCTGTTGGGAGGATTGGCCATCTTTGACCGGGTGTTTCAGTTTTTAGACATCCCTATCACCATTCCTGATCCGGATCCTACAATGTCTTTGAATCTCGTTAGAATCGAAGGCAGTCCTATAGTGCAGTTCGACCATGTATCCTTTTCCTACCATTCATCTACTCGCGTACTGCATGACGTCAATTTCATTGCGGAACCCGGACAACTGCTCGCACTTGTCGGCCCCAGCGGAGCCGGCAAAACCACGATATTGTCCTTGCTGGCGCGTTTCTATGACCCAATTGAAGGTCGCATTCTGCTATTTGACAACGATTTACGCCAAATAGCCGATCAAGACGTGCGCCACATCATGAGTTTGGTCACCCAAGAGCTATTCTTGTTTCATGCCCCGGTGAAAGCCAATATCACGTACGGATCGCCCAATGCCTCCCAGCAACAAATCGAGGCCGCAATAGTGGCCGCACAACTACATGATGTCATTGCCAACTTACCTCATGGATTGGATACCATCGTTGGAGAACGCGGATATCGGCTCTCTGGAGGTGAAAAGCAAAGAATCGCCATTGCACGGGCCATTTTAAGGGATCCACAACTGCTACTTCTTGATGAGGCAACCAGTTCGTTGGACTCGCATTCCGAACGCCTTATACAGGCCGCCCTAGACCGGCTGTTTGCTGGGCGCACCGTGATCGCCATAGCCCATCGCCTCTCCACCATTTTAGCCGCGGATCAAATTCTGGTTGTCAATCAAGGAAAAATTGTGGAACGGGGCCGCCATTCAGAGCTATTAGCCCGAGGCGGCCTTTATCAGCGCTTATACCAAGAGCAATTTGAGTCGATATCTACACCTATCTCTATAAGCCGAAATGTCGTGGACAGCCCATAAGCCCGGACTTCAGGGGGGCTCGCTATGGACTACCCCTGCGGGTTTCCCTTGCAATCCCCAGAGGGAAAGGATTTGTGGTATTTGGTAAACCCAATGGAAGATACCGGAATGTCTTGAGTAATAATATGTTAAATAATAGACAGTACGGTTTCTAAGGAAAGGTCAATCCGGCCCTTCCAACTGATAAAGATGAGGAGAGAAAGACCATGCGTTTCCTCGACCGAATTCAGACAGATCCCACGATTTGTCATGGGGCTGCATGTATCAAGGGTACTCGTATTATGGTGTCTGTTGTTTTGGATACCTTGGCGGAGGGACACTCCGTTGAGGAGATTCTTACAGAATATCCCACGCTCACCGTGACAGATATCCATTAAGCTATGGCATTTGGAGCGTGGCTCGCCCGAGATCTTTCCCTGCCGCTGCCTCCGCTTGAGGGCCACTAAATGCGCTTCAAACTCGATGAGAATATGCCGGTAAGTCTGGTGCGCACTTTGAATCAGGCTGGCTACAGGATCGGATTCCGATTCCAGGCATCGAGGCGCGAGTCATTCCCCTAGTGACTAATGGTGAAGTACTGTCCCCAGCCCATTGATCGGCGCGAGTTCGCCATCGTTGGCTACTGGAGTGATAACGTCCTGCATCAATATTCCAATTCGCTAAATAAGGTCTCAGACTGCCGCGATTTATACTCCTCTTGCTCGTATTCGTCAAATGTGCGCCCTCCCGTGGACCCCCACCATGCATCCACAAGGCCCGCCAATTCCGTTTTCACCCAGACTACATCACTGCTAGTGTCGGAAGCCAGATTGTTAATTTCGTGTGGATCCCGGGTCAAATCGTAAAGTTCCTCACACTGATCGGGGCCATAATAGCGGATATATTTCCAGTGGGTACTACCAAGGTCTCCCTGTTTTTTGGGACGTAAGCGCACTCGGACCGCACGAAAAGGATGAAGTCCCCAATAGGCGCCATAGTGTTCAAAAAACACTGCATCTTCGATGGGCGAAGGATACGAAGGAGATTGGTTTAGCGGCAGAAAAGAACGTTCTGCAAAGGGTGCAGGCGCCTCAATACCGGCAGCGTCCAGTATAGTTCCGGGGACGGCCGTATTACTCATCAACCGATCGATGATGATGCCCCGCGGACCCGGCTCTGGCATGCTTAAAATAACGGGAACACGGTAGAGTTCCTCATACGGGAGTGTCCCTTTCAACCGCATCCGGTGCGCTCCCATCATATCCCCGTGGTCTGCCGTAAACAGAACAATGGTATCCCTACGCATATCCTTATCCTCTAAAGCTTCCAAAATCTGCCCCACGAGATGGTCGACATGGGAAATCATACTATAATAGCAGTGTAATTCATAACGTAATTGTTCTGCGTCGTGTGCGCCGTGGTCAAGGCTTGCCGCGTGTTCTTGTTGGAATGGCGGTTTTGTGGCTAGATCATCCTGATAAAAACTGTCTGGGAGCTCTAACTGTTCTCTCGCGTAATCGTGATGAAACGGGGCGACCAATTCAAAGGGAGGATGAGGCTCGTGATAGGAGAGAGTTAAAAACAAGGGATGGGACGGATCATAGGTCCGAAGAAACGCTAGGGCTTCCTCATTAAAAACCCGGTCTTTCTCGCTATTGGTTCCAGGAATCCGAGGATTATTGCTTAATGAGTATCCCAAGGGCTGAATCGGAAACCCGAAATGGCGTTTGCCGAAATAAGCGGTCATATAGCCCGCGTCGCGAAAAAGCTGCCCTACCGTAGTTAAACCGTCATGAATATGTTCAGTATGGCCAAAAAAGGGAAAATTGATCAAAACTTCGGCCTCATGCGGGTAGAGCCCGGTTAGTAAGGATACCCGAGACGGCACGCACTGGGCGTTACTACAATAAACCTGGCTGAACAGGACCCCCTCGCGACATAAACCATCCAATACGGGAGTGACGGCCTGCCCATCCACAACCCCTAGACGTTGAAACTGCATCTGATCACAAATAAATAACACCACATGCGGCTTTTTACGAGAATGCATCCGCAATCGCTTTTGGTCCTCAGAATCCATCATAGATCCCCCGTCTCTTTTAATATCCCTGTCACGCGTGGGCTGTGCGGCGCTCATACCGGCGCTGGATCGTTCCAATACAGTCAACCAACTCTTCCATTAAATCGAGCCTAAGATTCTGGTAGTCTCGGTCATGATAAAGATTCCGGAACTGGTAGGGATCGTCCCATAAATCATACAATTCTCCTTCGGTTTGCCCGATGTACTTCGTTAAACGATAGCGCGCCGTACGGACCGACTTCAGTTGCAGACCTGGCCACGTTTCCGATGATCGGTATTCCGTCAATACAGAGCGTTTTGCAGAATTGGCCATGTCTTCACAAAATAAGGGAAGGGGATTTCCTGACATCCATTCCGGGATAGGGATATTCATGTAACGCAGAAGACTTGGAGCGATGTCCACTGTACTCATCAAATTAGTCACCCGTACGGCACCGTGGTTCGGTGAGCGGATAATAAAGGGAATCTTTGTCACGCTTTCGTACAGAAAAGGCCCCTTAAACAATAAACCATGATCTCCTAAAAGTTCTCCATGGTCCGA
>JAMCTO010000070.1 GCA_023381095.1 Bacillota bacterium | reverse complement strand
GGAATCGGGTCATCGTTAATGCATTAACGGGCAGGTTAACGACTGCACACAAGTTTCTGCCGAAACAGGTTCGGGCTTGTATTCGCAAAACAGCAGTGATGTTTCCCAGACTCGGTTCTTCCTCATCACCCCGCATGTTCTCCGCGGTTACCAAGACTCAGGACCGTCTAGATAATGACATCAATAATGGGCCAAACCCATGGCAAAAAGAATTAGCCAAAACAGTATGGATTCCCAAGACCACAACGGCCATCACCAAAACCACATTGGTTACGATAAAAACCTGTAAACGGGGAATTTGTTTCACCTCGCTGGTAGACTAAAGGGACGATTGAAAAGTTCCTTAGACCCCGACTTCCTTATGACACCCCAGTATCTGCCGCAAGCGGGATTCAATCGGGACCTTACCAGCCGAACGTTGAAAAGTTTGTCCCAGCCCGAATATGATCCAGCGCGACGCGGGCGTATGGGACCATCTGGTGTGGCAAGTCGCCCCAGCCAAACCAGGCGATCTCGCTACATTTGACCGGTTCTTGGTTGCTGGGCGTCCCGACCCAATCATCCGCCACAAAGAAGAACGCCACGCGCCCGGTACTCGACGCCGAGTGCATCACATGGGCAAAGCGGACGGACCCCGAATTCAGGTGTACGCCGAGCTCTTCACGGATTTCACGGATCAGACCTTCCACAACCGACTCTCCGGCTTCGAGGTGCCCAGCCGGGAGATGAAATAGGCCATCGCCGTACCCCGTATGGTGCCGACGTCCCAGTAAAATTCGACCATCTCTCACGAGTACCGCGTGCACGTCCACAATCACCGTATGGCGCTCGGCCTGCTGAGCATCCGTCATGACGCACCCTCCTTGACTCCATCCATTCGGTATTCGCCGACGTCACCCCAGAAGGAGGCCGTCATGTTTCGTTAGAAAGGGCATATCGTTTTCGCAGCAAAAATCCGCGTCACTTCTGACAACAACATCTCGCCACATAAGGAGACTCCAGTGTTACGGATCTCATATCCCTTTCCACTGCCTTTTAAGAAAATGGCTAAAAACCGACGTAGAGCTACGAGAGCAAAATCTACGAAGGTTAGGACAAGCTCCAGCTGTAGTGCTTCTTTTGTTGTGACAGTAGTAGGTAGCTATTCGCCGTGGGTACCGACGATTCCTGCTTAAGGTCCGGGAACTCTGGAAGAAGCCAGGCCCAACATTTCCCGCGCTTGGACGCGATTATAACGCTAAACCCGCCGCACGCACTGTGCGGACGTTCATGACTTTGGTTCATCCCCGACACGATTCTGTCGGAGACAATATGAAACCGATGGTGGTAGCGCCTATTAAGCCCAGAAATGGCAGTGACAGAACCGGTGGCAGGAAAATATCGGCATCGTCCTGACAACCGCAATGGACTCCTTTGTTCCGACATCAGCAACGGTCCCATGGAGGCTACCAACCAAAAAATTAAAATGGTGAGGCGGAGAAGTTATGGCAGAACCGGACTGGAACTCCTGAACGCGCTTCTCGTCCTTGCCTGGTATTATCCGCGACCGACAGCCCGCTCCACCTCCGCAGGCGGGCGCCCAGGCCGCCTAACTCGTCCATTTCGGCCTCGAAATGCCTCACATTCCGGGTACTGTTTCCGATTCCCGTAAGAGAGATCCCGTGGCATGCAGGCCGATCTGACCCAATCCGAGCGGATCGGGCTCCAATATCCGGTCGATTTGTACGTCATTCTATTCCTCAATGCGTAAGAACCCCATCGGTGGGTACTTGTCCACCCCTCAGGCGATTCGCTTAACCATACGGGTTGGCGGAACTATGCCGAAGTCCTGGGGTTTTTACCGAGATATCCACCAAATTCATAAATCCTCTTTACCGGCCTTGGGGTACAAAACGAATTGAGAAGGGCCACGGACCTACTTTAACGGTCACCGCTACAGGCGGGGCGACAGTTAAACGTTCGAACAGGGGTGCAATCATACGTTCCGGCGTGAGTTGCTGGTCAAGATAAGCATTTACCTGGTGGTTAACCATTGGCACCAGGCGATTCCGTAGATTCATTTGAGCGCGTTTTGGGATACTAAAGCTGACACCATCCACCGAGACTCTGATTTGAGCCATGAGTTGCTCAATTTGTTTGTCAATCAAGGGCTTCATATCATAGGACAATTGTCGGCGCAACGAAGGCCACACTGGTGTCACCATCGCAGTAACCACCGGAGCAATTTCATGCTGTAATTCATAACGCGTTACCTTAACGGTAACTCCATGCAAACCCAACCATAGGGCTTCCAGACCCGCCAAACTGGCCATGCCCAACGCAAAACCCCCTAACCAAGACCCATAATGCCTCATCAATTCAGCCTCCATCCGATACCGATCTCTTCCAGTATGGACAACAAGTCTCGTAGACATAATATGCATGACTTGGCACTGTCATCATGATCTGTCGACACGACCATCAGGCTTTTAAGGAGGGACCGATTTATGGTATCGAATCATCACGCAAAATGGCTGGCCATCGCAGGAGCCACCGCAATGTTCGTGGCAGGCTGCAGCCTTACAGGCTCACCACCGCCAAAAAGTCCGGCTCCGGTAAAACATGTAACTAATGCCACCCGGAAAGCGGCTAAAACCGCGTCAAAGGACCTTACCAAAACCAAGACAGCAACTCCAAAGTCAAAGGCCACGGCGCTGAAGGTCATTGCCTTTTACGATCCCACCATGTCCAGTGTGGCGCCGGATCCATTTCAGCTGTTAAAGGCGCATCCAGGACTAGTCACCTATTTGGCTCCGTTTTGGTATGAGGTGTCGGCCACTGGCAGCATCATCTCCAAACCTGAGGGCAATGCCCCGCAACTCGCGGCGCAGCAGCATTTGCCACTGGTACCGTTATTCAACAACGCCGCAGGTAGTGACGGCATGCTTGCAACCTCTGCCACTCGCCACACAGCGGTTAGCAATATTGTCCATTTGGTGATGTCACATAATTACGCCGGGGTAAACATTGATTTTCAAATGTTAAAGCCCACCGACGCTCCGTTATTGGTAAAATTCATGGACGATCTAAAAGTCGCCATGCCCAAAGGCAAGTTCATTTCTATGTCTGTGGTTCCGCTCAGCAACGCTAATGGCCCGGCATCCGCTTACAACTACAGCGCATTGGACAAAGTAGTCAACGCCATGGTGCTTATGGCTTACGACTTGCACAGCAACGGCACCTCGCCAGGACCGGTAAGTCCGTACTCTTGGGTCTCCCAAAGCATTGCCCGAGCTATCTCGGCTGGGGTATCCCCGTCCAAATTGTACCTAGGGATTGCCAACTACGGATATTTGTGGACAGCGGGATCCACCAAGGCCACCACAATTCCGTTAAAAGTGATGTATCAGCACAAATATGGTGCCTACGTGTGGAATCCCACCTACAAAGAAGCCTACGATACCTATACATCGGGTGGGGTAAAGCATATCATCTGGTTCGTTAGTGACCGGGCTGCCAAAGATCGAATCCAATTGGCGGAGAAGTACCACCTGGCAGGCGTTGCCTTTTGGCGGATTGGCTACGAAGACGCCAAGTGGTGGAATGTTGTGGCCAAAGCGCTCAAAACGCCGAGCAACAAAACTACCCCACAAACCGCAGCCAAGTAATGTCAACGCCCCCCCGCAGCTGTTCGCGAGGGGGCGAATTTTTCGGTGGCACATCTTCCGGCGGTGTGGCACGGCGGGAGCAAGGATCGGAGGCAATTGGATTCGATCTTTGG
>JAMCTO010000069.1 GCA_023381095.1 Bacillota bacterium | reverse complement strand
ATGGGGCCCAAACCTATTGATCTGTATCGTCGGTTCGGAGTGTTCCCCATCGGTGACACGGCAAATCCCGGCGGCGGAGCATGGGGTTATTGGTATCACACCGATGACGAAGTGCAAAAACGGTGGCAAGAAGATCCGGTGGATTGGTTTGACCGGTATTTTGAAGAGGCAGTCGACACCGTCGAAACTATTCGTCGGGCGTCTGATCCGTCGTCTGACCTGTTTTCCATTGTTCCCCCGGAACCTTCTGGAGAAACAATCATTCCGCTTATTGATTCGATTGCCAATGACATACCCAGAGTGTTGATTGTTAATACTCCCAATCGGGGTTCCTATGTTCCGGGCATCCCTCAAGACTTTGCCGTGGAGATACCTGCGTTAGTCAGTGCGCGGGGCATCGAAGGAATCCAAACCAATCCCTTACCGAAAACCATTCTGGCTCACGCCTTACATGATCGGGTTGCTCCGGTCGAGACTGAATTAGAGGCCTACGAAAATGGGGATTACGAGTCGCTGCTGCAATTGATTTTGATGGATCCATGGACTAAGTCAGAAGCGCAAGCACGGGCGTTAATCGACAATGTATTGAATCTTCCCTATCACACCGAGATGAAGGATCACTATCGTAGGCGCAGCAATTGAGCAGCTGCGCCTTTTGAGGCGAAACTCGAAGGGGGGAGATCGTTGAAGGCCATAATGGTGATGTTTGACACCCTAAATCGGCGGTATCTGCCGCCATATGGCGCCGAGTGGGTTCACGCTCCGAATTTCTCCCGACTTGCCGAATCGACGGTCAGATTTGACAATGCCTACGTGGGGAGTATGCCATGTATTCCAGCCCGACGTGATATGATGACGGGACGGTACAATTTCCTGCACCGTAGTTGGGGACCCCTAGAGCCGTATGATCAGGCATTTCCGGAAATTCTGAAGAACCACGGCATCTACACGCATTTAGTTACGGATCATCAACACTACTGGGAAGATGGGGGTTGTACCTACCATTCCCGGTTTAATAGTTATGAGTTCGTTCGGGGACAGGAAGGGGACGCATGGAAGCCGTTAGTAGATGATTCTGAAATACCGGAAGAAACTACGGTTTCCGATCCGTTAGCCCGCCAAGATCTTATCAACCGCCGCTACGCTCAGGATGAAAGCGACTTCCCGCAAGCTCAAACATTTACTCTGGGTCTGGATTTCATCAAGAGGAACTACAAGGCGAATAATTGGTATCTTCAGATTGAAACATTTGACCCTCACGAACCGTTTCGGGCCCCGGAACGCTTCCGGAAACTCTATTCTCAGGTGCCCGCCGACCGGTCGTTCGAGTGGCCGGAATATGGGCCAACAACTGAACCGCCAGCACATATCCAGCAGGTGCGACTCGAATACGCAGCGCTGTTAAGTATGTGCGATTCATACCTGGGGAAAGTATTGGATCTCATGGATGAACTAAACCTGTGGGAGGACACATTTCTAATTGTAAATACGGATCACGGTTTTTTGTTGGGGGAACACGGTGCATGGGCGAAAATTGTTCACCCCTTTTACAATGAAGTGGCCCACATACCGCTGTTTATCTGGGATCCGCGTACGAAACAACAGGGCAAGAGACGAACCAGCCTAGTGCAATTAGTAGACGTAGCGCCAACTATTCTCGAATTCTTTGGACTTAAAATGTCAGGAGACGCAGTAAATGGCCGTTCTTTACTGCGCACCATCGCGTACGATGAGCCAGTAAGAACGCACGCCTTATTTGGCATGCACGGAGCCCACGTCAATATCACGGACGGGCGCTACATATACATGCGTGGGCCAATCCATCCCAGCAATCAACCCCTGTATAATTACACATTGATGCCGACTCATATGCGCCGACGCTTTTCTGTTGAGGAATTACGTACCGCAACCATGGTGGGTCCATTTCAGTTTTCGCAAGGAGTGCCGTTGTTAAAAATTGCTGGAACGGCAGACGATCTTGTGTGTTATAACCTTCAGACCATGCTGTTTGATCTCGAAAGTGATCCGCAGCAAGAGACCCCGTATCGGGACGATAGAACCGAAAAAGAACTACAGGGCAAGATGGCAAATCTAATGCTCCAATGTGACGCTCCCGTTGAGCAGTATGAACGACTCGGCCTGACGGAATTTGTTCCTTAGAGATTGTCTGGATGCGGTTTTTGCAGCCATCAAGCCATCGGCAGGTGGTGTGGTTTGGACGGGCCGGTCAGGCTTTTCGGTTGGCGACGCCTCAGTTCGAACACTCTTCCGTTTGGGGAAGACTTTTAGGCTCATCAGGAAGATTGTCTAAAAACAGAACCGAGGGTGTTGAAGGTTGACTGGCCTTCCCCCTCGGCTCTCTAGGGAAACTTTCGATCCCATGGTAAATAGGAATGGTCAAGTCAAAGACTGGCATTCTCATCTCACTTCGGAAAGTAGATCCATCGGTAGCGGTCCCGCATTTAGTATATTGAATAAAATTTATTTGTCTGTCAATTATAAGACCTCAGTGGTCTTCATGAATGCAGCAAGTAAATTTCTTCCAGTACAATCAGTGTTACCACCAATTTTTTTGGGGGACCAATTACCGCTCTACGGAAAACTTCAGCCGATTCATTCAGAGATCTCATACAACGGGACCCGCCGGGGTCAGACGCAGAAAAACTCTGGTCAGGCCATTGGACCAGGCCATAAGCCGCCCCCAGCAACATGAACTCCCATCGGTTGCCCGAGTAAGAGCCACCCAAACAATGCACCAAACAAGGGGGCAAGGGACAGGGTAGAGGGAAAAACCAGATCGTAAATTGCACCACGGATTCCATAAACGCCAGCCACAGTACGATCACGAGCAAAGTTCCCGACAGTCTCACGGCCATTGGCTCGGTGCGCACTTCCCAAAAGAGCAGTACCACCCCACCCCACAGCATTTGATACGCCGTCAAGGCTCCAC
>JAMCTO010000068.1 GCA_023381095.1 Bacillota bacterium | reverse complement strand
CAAACAATAAGAAAACGGGAGGGTAACCGCGTTCGCTGCGGAGCAGCGATGGACTGTGGTGGCGGCCCTTAACGATGTCGTCAGCGGCTTGAATGACAAACGGCGAGGTCTTCATCGGTTGATGGATCTTGGTCAGCAACGCCAAAAGGGCATCGTGGCTGTGGAGTCCAAGAATCGATTGGCGCACTTCGGGTTTACTTATCTGGAAAGTTACCTGCACACCTTTGGCGTGCGTGTTTTCGTCATGGAGCACAGGGTGAATGACGATCCACGCACAAATCGCGAGGACTTTCAGCAGAAACTCGTGGAGGTCTTGATCGCCATCACCACGTCGTTGTCGTCTCGCATTTACGGAAATGCGGCGGAAAACAGATGGGAGCGGCCGTGCGATATACGATGGCCGCCTTAGCACAGGAAGGAGTCCCGGAATGGAAACCACGATTTTTACGGTCTTGCGGCTGGATGTTCCGGTTTGAGAGGCGGGGCCTCGGAGCGCCATCTGTCGAGTGATACGGAATTGCCGCTGCGATATGCGAAAGGATGCGGCCCAAGAAGCCCAAGACCTCCTCTGGGCGCGCCATCAAGCGATGCAAGACGCACTGACGCTGTGGACCGGGGGGCTGAATAAAACCCAGGAACGACTGCGCACCTTGCAAACCTCACCGCACCCCAATACCCGGCGGATCGCAGGGCAGGCCTGGCGGCGGAAGTCATCTACGACCGCATGTCAGCGCTAAGTTTAATCGCGTGACGCATCAGTTTAACTATCGGGCGCTCTGACAGCGTCGAACGCGAGGGCTGCGAGAAGGTGTGGACATACGTCGTGTGAAACCCGCCTATACCTCCATTTAGACGGCTGGCTAGCCTATCGCAAGGTCTTATTCTCCGAACAAGGGGATATCCTCCCCGCCGCCACCGGAGGGCGAAAGGAGCGACGGGGCATCTTGAGGAGGTCCCAGTAACACTGGCTGGTGTGGGCATGGGTGGGACAAGCCTTCTCCCGTGACCACGCCCGGTCGCCGCCTGAGCTCTTTCATGAGGCGCTGGCAGCCTTACCGACGGGTCCTCTGGACCGGGGAATATTTTCGCAAAGGCCCTGATAGGGCCTTTGCCGACCAAATTCTCGGTAATCTCCGGCACATCTCAGATCATGCCAGTAAGAGCCGAGTCGAACATTGCGTAAACCGCTAAGCTTGAGATTGAGAACCAGGAATATCGTTAAAATCGGGTGAAGGCATGGACCGGATGAAAGGAGACATGTCGAGTGCTGCGGCGGTGGCCGCATCGATCCGCGTGGTGGCTGAGTTGGCAATGCCAGTGAATGTTTTGGCGGTTTTACCACTAGCGGGAAATCTTCCTGGGTGCGGTGCCTATCCTCCAGGGGCCGTGCTGACGATGATGAACGGCACTAGAGTGGAAGTTCATTTCTACCGATGCCGAAGGACGCCTTGTATTGGGCGATGGCATTGCTTAGGCTGTCAATCAAAGGGGTGGCCCCGCGGTGGTTGATATTGCAACCTTAACGGGCGCCAACGTCGTTGCCTTAGGATGTATACGCCGCGCATTGATCGGCAACGCCCCGGGGAAGTGCCCCATGATGACGATTATGCTGAATTTATCAAAACTACGCCAGCAGACATTAAAAATATTGGGGGACGACCCGCTGAGACCATAACGGCGGGGCTTTTTGTAGGTCACTTTGCGGGGTCGGTGCCATGGGCTCATCTAGATATCGCGGGAATGGCATTCGATGCTTCCAAGGGAGTCGAGGCCGGAGCGACCGGGTACGGCGTGGCGACATTAGTGGACTTGAGTCGAGGGTTCGGACAACGATCCCGCCGAGATGCTACATAACATGAGCGAAATTCCGACCCATTGATGCCAGGTGATGGGCTCGGAGACTAAAAGATGCGACAAGGCCACCGCAACCGGAAGCTCGGCGGAAGCCAAAATAGCGGTAAGATTGCCGCCGAGCGACGGCGCATGGCGATATAGTATCCATATGGGCATTAATTGACTGAATATGCCAATCGCCGAACCCCAAATCCAGGCAGATTGGGGCATTACGGACATGTCCCATGGGTGGTACGCCAGCACCACGATAATTCCCGACAGCAAAGTGGTTGCTAAAGCCCTGGGCCAGAGCGAACCTCCGGTTTGGAAACGGCTAGACCACAAGAGGGTCAGTGAGTACCCAAGGCCCGCCGCTAAACCATAAAGAATGCCGTACAGGTGGTATGGTCCCGGTGTCAGGGGAACGGCTAAAAAGGTTCCTGCTAAGATGCCAACAATAGTAAACAGATGGACCCGTGTTGGTCGCTTGTGATATAACGCCCACTCTAATCCGGGAACCATCCAGGCAAATTGAAACAACAACACAATGGCGAAGCCTGGCGGCAACAGGGCGATGCTGCGGTAATATGTCACGCTAGTCAGTGCAGCGGCTAAGGCGATCGCCGCGACTAATCCAGGCTGGGCCAGCATTTTAGGGCCCCGACGAGGCAGCACCTTGAGTGATAACAATAAGAAGGCGGCCACTGGAAGAGGATACTGCATGACGGTGATCCATCCCACGGGGATGTGGGATTGGACAGCAACCTTTACCAAGGGAGTCACTGCACCGTATGACATGGCCGCAAGCAAAATCATAGACATTGGAAGCACACGGGTCTTCAACATCAGAATCTCCAGAGTCCTGTTGTGATTCCCCGTCCGAACATCAGAACCAAGAATATGCTGAGGCCGAAGTAAATCCACACTTCGTGGAACCGTCCGTAATTTTGCGATATTACTGCTCGCAGACCGTGTCCAGGCATTAATCCCCGTTCCAGACCAATTGTCAACAATGCTAAAATTCCGTAGAGGAAGTGTAGGGGGTCTTTGGGCCGGAAACTCAAGAGATATAAGGTGGCTCCGGATGCAACCAATATTAAAACCAAAATTTGCATAACAGCTTGCCACCGCCAAAAGCCGATAGGAAGCACGCGGTCACGCCGCAGGCGCCAAGCACCGACACTGAGCCCAATAGACAAGGCGAAAACGGCAAATGCCAATGCAACATGAAAATCTCTGAGCATGTGATAGCCCATGGGATCGGTTTCGCCTCGCCTTCGCTGTCTCGATGGACGCATGGTTACGCCATCTCCAACAGTCTAAACGAGGGCCGCCAGTGTCGCAATATGCGTTTTAACCGTGATAACGTGGATGCCAAGCAACCACTTTCTGTGACGTGACGCGTGACCCGTAATCCGTTGGAGCGTGATAGTGCCATAAAGTCAGCAACAAGGAACCGTACCAGTACAGTATAGTGAGACCTAATGACAAAACGATTAAGGTGACGATCGAGTGCGTGATGTAGGGATCGAAAACATAAAGCAGAAGAGCAATGCTAAGACCTACGGGAATCCGAAAAAGGAACTCCTCAAACAATTGACGCAACATAACATTATCGCCTCCTAATTCAGATGATAAAGTGTATAGTGACGATACCGTAGGATCCTGTGGCCCTAGGCCATGGGGCCATTGGATCCTTTATATGGCGACGTCAATGCACAATAAAAGGAGAGAGAATGATGTGGGTCATTGCTCATCGTGGCGGTGGCGAGTTATTTCCAGAAAATAGCTTGAGCGCTTTCCGTTCTGTGGAGCGCTTGGGGGTCGATTTGGTCGAATGTGATGTTCATGTCAGTAAAGACGGACATCTCATGGTGATTCATGACCGGTCGTTGCAGCGTACTACGGGTGTGGACCGCAATGTCGAGGAACTTACTCGTGATGAGTTATCACGACTAGACGTGGGTGATGGGCAGGGAGTTCCGGCCTTATCCGATGTGATGGAGGCTATTCGGTTGCCAGTTACTGTGGAACTTAAGTCACGCGATACGTTACAAGCCTTATTGACGTTTTTGGCACAACATCAGAAATGGATACCGCGCCTGGTGCCGATTTCGTTTTATCATCCCTTGTTGCAAACCCTTGTGGATTATTATCCGGACATGGAAGCCGGCGCCCTATTGGCCGGATTTCCAGTAGAACCGGGAAGGGTCGCCAATGCGGCCGGATGTCGCTTCCTCAGTTTGCATTATGACGGCGTCACCCAGGAATATGCAGACCTTTGCCATCGACAGGACATCAAACTGACAGTGTGGACACCGAACGAGGAGTCTGATATTCGTGCTATGATTGCTGCAGGCGTCGATGGCATCGCGTCCGACAGACCAGATCGAGTGCTGGCACTGAGACCGGGGCTCAATGGATGAGTGTTGGATGGGTAATGGCGATGGATTAGGAAATCAACTGCTAAAAAAGAGTGAAATATAGCATATGCTGCAACAGGGCAACTTTTCCATGGAAAGGAGATTTCGCATGAGCGCACTTCCCTGGTTCGAAGCGGAGGATATTGACGGGGCTATGGTGAATTCCGATACTATCACTCAGGGTGGGCCATTGCTGATTGTTATGCTCCGGGGCCTATTTTGACCCTATTGTCGCAAGGAGCTTGGAGAGCTTCAACGAGCGTTGCCCAACTTGGCAACGGCAGGCATTCGTGTATTGGTTATCGGCCCCGACAGTAAAGAAGCATTGACGGCATATCGGGATCAACATCCATTGACGGTGCCGATAATTTCGGACCATGACGGCCAATTGTTGGCAAAACTAGGCCAACAAGTACACTGGTGGCAATTTGGCAGATTGCCAGCAACCGTAGCAGTCCAAGAAGGCGGGGAGATTGCTTGGCAGCATGTGGGCCGGTCAGTACGGGACATTCCTGATTTTCGACAGGCACCAGACTGGTTCATGTCGCCGTAATGTGTACTAGAAAAGTGTGAGCGTTTCACTATGTGCTAAAATGAGTGATACTGGAATGTTATTTTGTCTTGATTGATCGGATTTCGAGGGCTTTTATAAGGATAGGGAGGCCGTAACATGGTTGGTGGCGGTATTCAATACATTATTCGTTTAAGTATGCAACGCGAGTTGGTTCCCTTTCGCCAATTGGTGGAACTGGTTGACCAAATTGGAGGGGACATTGTGGCGTTGGATTTGGTGAGGGCCGAA
>JAMCTO010000067.1 GCA_023381095.1 Bacillota bacterium | reverse complement strand
GGGATCCGCCCCAATCATACCCATAACCCGGAATTCCCAAGATTATCTTAGATGGAGGGATCACGCTGATTGCATAATTTAATACCGATTGTACCCATGAGGGCGCGGCAATGGGCCCTGGTGAGCCGCCAGCGTAATGTTCATCATAGGCCATAATCATAAGTAAGTCTGCACTCTTAGCCAACGCCGGATAGTTATACGCACCAGTCCACCCATTGTAGGGCTGATTAGAGGTTTCTGCAGGCAGCGACAACGTGACATAATATCCATGCCGATGAAATACTGCACATAATTGTTGGACAAATGACGTAAAAGCCGAACGTTCCGAGGGTGCAATCCCCTCCCAGTCTAGGTTGATTCCATCGTACCCATTGTCTTCTACCAATGTAAGCATGTTGTCAATTGCTCGCTGACGCGCCACATCACTATGTAAGAGAGGACCAAAAACGGACTGCCCCGCCATATTCTCCACCAAAGCAAAGGTCCATAAATTGTGGCTTTGGGCCAATTGCAATACTGACGGATTAGTTTGCCCAGAAATCGAGCCATTGGCATAAATGGTGTACCAAAAGGGAATAATCCCTGTGAGTACGGGAAGATAATGCTGCAGCATGGCCAAAGCATTGCCCGCATTACCCGGATCATAGAAGTATCCTAGTACCATCCCCGCCGGCAAACCATTGACGGGAGGACGTACTGCCCCGTGTTGCGGTACAGCAGAAACCATCGAGTGTTGCATGGGTGCTTCCGCCCCAGATAAAATAGTCTTGTCCAATTTTGTAATGATGTGAATGCCGCCCAGGCTGGTCAAAACAACCGCGATACTAAGAACGATGACCATAAACGCTCGCTGCCGGAGACGCCTTGTCTCATTGATCGTACGTTCCATTCCCGACGCCATGACATATCACCCCGTATATGGCAGAGTATGAAAACATTCGAAGCAATAGAAGCCAGTTTTGTATAATAGGGATGAAGCCTAGAGGAGGGCCAGCCCACATGAAATTGCTTTTGATTGAAGACGATGAACGGGTGGCGCGGTTAATCAACTTAGAACTGAAGCGAGCAGGGTGGAGTGTGGATTGGAGTGTCACCGGCCGTGAGGGTCTTGCACGGGCTATTGGAGATACCTACGGGGTAGTCATCCTGGATTTGACTTTACCCGACTTGGACGGCATGTCGGTGTGTCAATCCCTGCGGCAGGTCTCGACCGTGCCAATTTTAATGCTGACGGCCAGAGACAGCGTCGGCGATCGTGTCAAAGGATTGGATGCAGGCGCCGATGACTATCTTACCAAACCCTTTGCAACCAGCGAACTGTTGGCCAGAATCCGGGCATTGACGCGTCGGCAACCGTCTCTTACCATGCCGCAGGATACACTTTCCGTTGGTCCTTTGGAGCTCTCCGTATCCCGTCACCAAGTCTCCGTTAATCAAACGCCGATGGAACTCACTCGTCGCGAATTTGATTTGTTGCACTATCTGATGCAAAACCCCGATATCACCTTGACTCGCGACATGATACTGGACCAAGTATGGGGTTGGGGTTATGTGGGAGCATCTAACATCGTGGATGTCTATGTGGGATATTTACGCCAAAAATTAGAAGCCGTGGGCGGTCCTCCCTTGATTACTACAATTCGCGGGGTCGGTTATGCCTTGCGGTGGGACGAAAAAGATTCATGAAGCATGCTAGCTTACGAACCCGCCTCACAGCACAAACCATTGCTGCCATCGTCAGCCTGGTAATCTTTCTAGTTGGGGTTACGCTAGTAGCTGTCAGCATTCATCTTTACGACGCAGCAGTAAGCGATGCTTATACCGTATACGACGGTGCTGCCGAGGTCCATGGGGCCACCCGGCAGGCATTGCTTAACGCGTATGCCCGGCCTTTAGATCCCCACGTGTGGATTATCCAAAATTCCCAGATTGTTGCCCGTTCCCCCAACACACGCCACCAAGTGCCCACGCTCAGCCATTTTGGTCCGTTAGTGCTCAAACCTGTTACCGCAATTCAGTTCGTTCGGCAACATGGGACACTGCAATATATTGTTGACTGGCCCATATCCCCTGATCTTGATATCATGGAAGATTTGGTTCTGGTTTTAGGGGTGGTCACCATAGTCTCTGCGGTTGTAGGAGTTGTCCTAGGACGTTGGATAACAGGACGCGTATTGGAGCCAGTGCAGCGAATGACAACCGCAGTACAAGAGATGATCGTGCAAGGCAAATACCATCCGGTGGCCAACCCGTCTCCCAAAGGAGGCGATGAATTTTCCCAATTGTCCCGGGTATTTTCACAACTTGTCACTATTTTGACTGAACGCTGGGAACGAGACCGCACCTTGCTAGCTGAAGCTGCGCATCAACTGCGGACGCCACTGGAAGTGATACGGGGAAATTTAGATATCTTATCGCAGTGGGACGTCATTGAGCCGACCATCGAACAAGAGTCTTTGGCCGCTATGGATCGTGCGGTTTCGGACATGACCCACATGGTTGGTGACCTGTTGACCTTAGAACGTGCAGGACGGGAACTTCCGGTGGCATTGGACACCTTGCCATTGGAACCCCTCTTAGAGGACATCGTCGAAGATGCACGCGCCATAAGACCCGACATTCCCCTGCAATTATCCCTGCCTCAGGCATCCGGGATCATGATATGGGCCAACGAAGACTATACCCGAAGAACCCTTTGGGCCATCGTAGACAACGCATTGAAATACGGGGGACGCCCGGACATTCCCATTCGCATTGCGGTCGTGGTGAGCAATGCGGAGGTCGTAGTGTCTATTGCCGACCATGGTTCCGGGATCCCTCCGGAGGACATGCCCCACTTGTTTGAACGATTTTACCGAGGTCAATCCGCAAGAGGCGCATCAGGCACCGGGCTCGGCCTGAGCATCGCAAAAGCGTTAATGAATTCTCAGCAAGGACGCTTAGAGATTCGGTCTTCCCCTAGCGGAACCACAATCACACTCACTTTTCGCAACGCCGCTATCGCTTCGGGACCACGGCTTTAGCCATGCCCCGCTTTTGGGCCTTTAGCCGCGGCACCACTTTCCAGACGTAGATTTGAGACGCCGCCACCAACAACACCAAAAACACTAATGGCCCTGGGAATCCGTGTTCTCCTGATGGTGCCAGCAGAGATCCAATGCCCAGTCCTGCAAAAACCACGGCCATCACCCACGAAAGCCAGGGCACCCCCCAACTATGAAAGGGACGATTGGAACCAGGCTCGCGTTTGCGCAAATTGGCTACCACGATGGCCGTGATGGCATACATAAAGGACTCCACCGCGGCGCCGGCATTGATTAAAAACAAGTACTGTCCCGTTAGGTACACCAAAATCGCTAATCCCAGGGACAAAAACGACAGCAGTAACAAAGCGTTTTGAGGAACCAGCTTAACATTGAGACGCGCCATTTTTGAAGGCAATACACGTTCGCGAGCCAACGCGTAAACAAATCGGGAAGCGGTCGCCAGTCCCCCATTAAACGTCGTCATCGCGGTGGTAAGACTCACCACGACCATCCACCAAAAACCCAAGGGTCCTAACGCGTGCAGGCCTACTATCAATTGCGGCACCAAACTATGTTTCAAAGCCTCGGCGTTGGGAAACACAACAGCCAGAGCTAACGTAAAAAGCCCAAATCCTATAGCAATTAACCCTAGAGCAATAAACATCCCCTTGGGAATGACCCGCGAATCTTCAAATTCCTCCGCCAGTGGGGTAACCCATTCGAATCCAACATAGATAAAGATACCCACCGCTACGGCCTCCAGCCAATTGGGGCCCAAATGGAAAAGTCGTCCCGCAGTGAGCGGCACATGAGGGTGCAACAGCACCAGAAAAGAAAATATTACCAACGTTGTCAGCAGCAACAAGCCATTACCGTCCTGTACTAATCCGGCCAAACGAATGCCGC
>JAMCTO010000066.1 GCA_023381095.1 Bacillota bacterium | reverse complement strand
CCTTCCGGGTGTCGGGCAACACAATCCCCGAAGGCATAGCATCGTCACTTAAAATCTGCACCACAATGTGCTCACCAAGTGGACGAACTTCCACAGTTATTCTCCTCCTTGCAACGTCTGAATTTATGTTTTGTTTGTTAGCACTCGACGTCCCTGAGTGCTAACGTACCCATAGAGCAGTTTACTCAAAAGCTTGGAAAGCGTCAAATAATGCTCAGGCAAACTAATTCCGGATTTTTTACTATTTCCCTCCACATATCGTAATATCTCTCCAAATATCTATATGGATCACGAATTTTTGTGTTCTGTCATGCCGTGGATTAAAGAGAGCGCATGATCCAAAACCGGAAACACCACTGGAAAAAGCTGCCGAACCGCTGGCAGCGATCCCGGAAAGTTAATGATTAGCGTATCATGGGCTTGGGCACAGACATTTCTTGACAGCATCCCCATAGGTGTGTGCTTGCGGGATTCATCACGCAAGGCTTCGCTCATGCCAACCACTTCACGGGTCATGATGCGCCTGGTCGCCTCGGGCATGTTGTCGCGGGGTCCCAATCCCGTTCCTCCCGTAGTCAAAATCAAATCGATGCCTTGATCAACCCAGCTTTGTAATTGCGATACCAAAGTCTCTTCATCGTCGGGAAGAATTTTTTGATCCATAAGCGTGCCCAGTTCTTTCATGCTCTCACGAAGAAAACGTCCCGATGTATCCTCCCTTTCCCCGGCTGCACCTCTGTCGCTACTCGTGAGAATCGCTATTTTCCACATAGTCCCTTCCTTCCCGTATAAAATGGCCGGAACGGCCTCCCGACTTCTCTAAAAGAACGACATCCTTCAAAACCATGGTTCGATCCATGCTCTTTAGCATGTCATATAATGTTAATAGGCTGGCTGTAACGGCCACCAAAGCTTCCATTTCCACCCCAGTTGCAGCCGTTGTGCGGACTTGGGATTCCACCACGAAACCATCGTCTTTTACGGCGATTTCGATCTCCGTTGCCGTTAAAGGCAAGGGATGGCATAAAGGAATCCATTCCCCGGTTTTCTTGGCGGCCATTATCCCAGCCACACGGCTCACGGCCAAAACGTCTCCTTTGGGCACGCGCCCTTCTAACACAGCTTGGCAAATTTGTGCGGAGGCCCGCAAGCTTCCGCGGGCCCGGGCCATACGCTCGGTGGGAAGCTTCTTGCCGACATCGACCATGTGCACTTCTCCGCGCTCATTCAAGTGGTTGGGGTAATTATCCATTCAACAGACCTCCCTGACTTCACGACTTATGCCCACAATATTCGACTTACAAATAAAGAGCCACGGCGGCATAGGCTTTAGCTCCTGTCATCAAGGCTCTTTCATCAAGATTAAACTGAGACGAGTGAATTCCTCTGACAAAATCCGGTCCCACCACACCCACGTGCAAATTAGTTGCGGGAACTCGTTGAGCAATATAAGCAAAATCTTCCGCTCCCATTGACGGCGCAGGAAGGCGTAACACGGCTTGAGAACCCAATTCACGTCGCAATAATGCTTCCACTTCATTTGTCCACCCCGCATCGGCAACCAAAGGCGGATATCCCCGGCTTATCGCCACTTCCGCTCTTGTTCGGTAACTCTGGGCGATTTGCTCCACCATATTGACAAACCGCTCCAGAATCGCATCCATTCCATCGGGAGAGAGAATTCGGATGGTTCCCGTTAATTCGACACCGTCTGCAATAACGTTTTCGCGATATCCGCCATGAATGGTACCAAATGTTATAACCAGGGGTTCAACGGGGTTCTGTTCGCGACTCACCAATGTCTGGCAACCTTGAATGATGGCACTGGATGCGACAATGGCATCGGCACTCAATTGAGGATGGGCCGCGTGCCCTCCCTGTCCAAACACTTTGATGACAAAATCGTTCGGAGAAGCCATTGCCGGTCCACTGAATACCCCGATACTGCCCCATGGTAGTTCGCTGTCAACATGCGCCATCACAGCACGACTTACGGAAGGAAAAGACAGTACACCGGCTTCAATCATGGGTAAAGCCCCGCCGGGTCCCTCCTCACCGGGTTGAAACATCAGGGTAACGGGATGAGTTAATTCCGATTCGCAACGACTTAAATAATAAGCCGCCCCTAAAAGCATTGCAGTGTGTGCGTCGTGGCCACACGCATGCATACGATTCGGCTCGCAGGAACTAAAAGGCAGACGAGTCTGTTCCGTCACCGGCAATCCATCCATGTCTGCCCGCAGCAAAAGTGCTTCACCTTCTTTTGGTCCCACTTGAGCGAGCACCCCATTTTCAATGATACGGCGGTGATCGACCCCCAATTCATCTAAAGAAGCTTCTACAAGCGCCGCCGTTTTCGGGGTATTCAGTCCTAGTTCCGGATGTTGATGGATTTTTCGTCTGATTTGTAGCATCCAAGGTTGAATTTCTTGCCATAGTGCTTCATTCATACTCTTTTCTTCTGCCTTTCTCACACATGTGTCAACATTATCTGATCCCTGATTTGGCTCAGTACATCTTCTTGCCGATTCGTGGGATAGGGTCCTAATCACCACCGCATAAAGAGGGTGGTTTCACAATGCCATGTTTTGATGTCGGTTATAGCACGAGCAATTTGAAGAGGCGTAAACCCGTCTGAGCAGGCAGAACCTGTTGTCACCATAGCAAGAGCCCGCCGACGACGAATAGACATCAAAACTAGAGCCTCCATAGCCCTTTGGGGTTCCGCTTCCACGAACGCCAATTATTGATGAGTATGTAATATTGCCGATTTGTACGGAAACGGTGAGCTGCTCGCCGTGCCACGGCCTTATCAATCCGGTTCTCAAACTGCTCAGAACAATATGTGTGCATCATATATAGATTATATGACATTTATATATTTCTGCAACCAATGTTAATCCTCCGGCGTCCGACCCTTTATCGCATATTGTTTGTCCACAGTGCGTACATATCCTGTATTAGAAGGGCGCTGTCCCAAAAGGAGACGAACGCACAGTGAGCCGCACATCAAGATGGTTTCTACTCAGTCCTGTGATTATTCTGACACTGGCGTTTTGGCTGGTCAGCCAGGCTGCCAGTTCGCAACAAGTCATCACGCATGTTGCCACCTCCAAAAAAGTCGTGGCGCTGACCTTCGACGACGGCCCCTCACCTGCATACACTCCCCTAATTCTCAACATCTTGTCCCGCTACCATGCCCACGCCACCTTTTTCGTTGCCGGCAGCGAGGCCCAGCGTTTTCCGGATCTGATCTCGGCCATCTCCAAACAGGGATCGGTGGTTGCCAACCATGGATGGAGTCATTTAAATTTGCGCGCAAAAGGAGCCAATCTCTTGTGGGCCGACGCCAATCGAACCGCCCGCTACATCACTTCACTGGGGGTTAACGCCCAAGCTTTTTACCGGCCGCCTTACGGGCTTATATCGCCCGGTCTTCTCAAAATTTTTGGTGCACATGGTTACCGTGTGGTATTATGGTCCATTGACACCAAAGACTGGGCGCGTCCCGGTGTCGGGTCCATCGTCCAACATGTCACGACCGAGATTAAGCCTGGTGCCATTATTTTAATGCATGACGGGGGTGGCAATCGCTCTCAAACTCTTGCCGCATTAACAACGATTTTGGAACAATTAAAGCAAATGGGCTATAAGGCTGTGACGTTACCGGTTTTGCTCCAAGACAGTATCACCCCCACCAAACTCTAGAAAAAAAGAACCCGAAAGAGACAAAGTTCTTTCGGGTTCTCCCATCTCCACCTTCTTTATTACATCAGGGAATACTCATAAAAGCCGCGACCGCTCTTGCGGCCTAAGAGTCCGGCATCGACCATTTTTTGCAACAAAGGCGCAGGGCGATACTTCGAATCCTTAAATCCTTCATACAAGACATTCATGATGGCCAAACACGTATCAAGACCAATAAAATCCGCCAAAGTTAAAGGCCCCATCGGATGATTCATGCCTAATTTCATCACGGTATCAATACCTTCTTTGGTGGCAACCCCTTCTTGCAACGCAAATATCGCTTCGTTTATCATGGGCATCAAAATCCGGTTGGAAATAAAGCCAGGATAGTCCTGGACCACAACAGCCGTTTTATCCATCTTCTCCGCCCAGGTTTTCACCTGTGTGACGGTGGTATCGTGAGTCAGCCCTCCTGCTATCACCTCCACCAACCGCATCACCGGTACCGGATTCATAAAGTGCATACCAATGACCCGTCCGGGATTGGGCACATGACTGGCCAACCGCGAAATCGAGATCGATGAGGTATTCGAAGCCAAAATTGTCGACGGGTCAAAAAGCTCTCCCAAACGCCTAAAGAGTTCTCGTTTCTGCTTCTCCTCTTCGATTATGGCTTCAATCACCAAATCGACCGAAGACACGGATTCCAAATTCGGAAGAACAGAAATTCGGTCCAACACCACTTGCCGATCTTCCGACTTGATCTCTCCTTTTTGCACTCCCCGGTCCAAATGCGCACGGATAGTGCCGAGCGCTTTGTCTGTCATTTGCGGCACACTGTCCCATAAGAACACTTCAAAACCCGAGCGGGCCGCTGTTTCGGCAATGCCCCCGCCCATTTGCCCGGAACCTACCACGAGCATGCGCCCCGACATGTGATTTCACCTGCCTTTCTTCACGTGATAAACCCATAAACTCCTGAACTTTCGGATTCGGTGTATCTCCTTTCGAAAATACCTTGGTCGATCACAGAACAAGAACTCTTTTCTCCAAGAGAATTGGGATCTGACAGAAATCTTATCTTGCCGCCGAGCTTAAAATGTCGGCCGTTTCTGAATCCTAACCTTGTCATAAGGGGTTCAGTGGCTTTTGTTCTTAATCGACACGAACCAGTGTGGCCTCTCCCTGCCCGCCGCCGCTGCAAATAGTGGCCACACCGTAGCCCCCGCCGCTGCGATCCAATTCTCGGATAAGGGTCATGAGAATCCGGGCTCCAGAGGCTCCAATGGGATGTCCCAAGGCTACCGCTCCCCCGTTTACATTCACAATATCGGGGTTGAACTCCCCCACTTTAATGCTGGTTAAAGTCACTGCAGCAAAGGCTTCGTTGATTTCAATACGCTTGAGTTCCGATTGGGCGATACCTGCTCGCGCTAAAGCCATTTGAGCGGCATAAGCCGGTACTGTATGCAAATATTTCGGTTCCCTTGACACATATCCGGAACTGACAATGGTGGCGAGGACCTTAAGCCCCAAATCTTTTGCCATTTGCCGATCCATAATAACCAGTGCCGAGGCCCCGTCGGTCAGTCCGGGAGCGTTACCGGCAGTAACCGTCCCGTCTTCGACAAATACGGGCCGCAAAGCCTTAATCTTTTCCAATGTGGTGTCGCGGCGAGGACCCATATCATGGTCAATCACCGTCTTTTCCCCGCGACGCCCCGTCACGGCAAAAGGCTCGACTTCTTCGGCAAAGATCCCTTGATCAATGGCTTGAATGGCACGCATATGGCTGCGATAAGCCCATTGATCCTGATCTTCACGGGATATGTTGAATTCTTTGGCGACTACACTGCCGTAAACTCCCATATGGCATTGGCCGAAACTGCACCATAATCCGTCTTTGACCACCGAATCCACCAAGACCCCATCACCCATGCGCAATCCGTAGCGGACGCCTTCCATCAAATAGGGAGCCTGGCTCATCGATTCCATGCCGCCAGCCACCGCCGAGCGAATTTCTCCCGTCAAGATGGCCATATTTGCCAAATTCACCGCTCGCAAACTCGATGCGCATACCTTATCG
>JAMCTO010000065.1 GCA_023381095.1 Bacillota bacterium | reverse complement strand
CGAATCTGCCGCGAATCGACACTTACTGCAGATGTCCCGCGATACGGTGTACAAGCACATGCTGAAGCGTGTGGCCGACAGCCACCCGAAAGCGGTGGAATCCGCCGACCTTTCCGTCGGACGCCCCTCACCAGGCCAGAACCACGCGATGCCATGGAATCCTCCGGCATCGAACCCGCTAATTTTTTTCAGAGGAGACCCTACAGAAAAGGCCAATATGATACCCTGTCCCTGGTCCCCTTTTCGGTTGTCACGATGGTCCCTTTTTGCTCTGCCATGCATAACTTCTACAGCGGTTCATGATTGTTCGTCTCCTTCGGCACCCGCCTGATGCGGTCTGCCGCTCCTTTTCCCGTAACACTCATTACCATGGCTTTTGACCACAGCAGTTTACGGTGGTTTTTGAGCCCCCTCCTATACAACGGCTCCGAGGGGCCCACCCTCATCTCGCTGCAGCAGCTTTCTATTTCGTCCGAATATAGGCGAGAAGGACTGCCGGTATTCCCCGCACTCCTTCTCAGAACCGTGGAACTTATGACGTTTCGGCATCTTGGCAAAGCTATCAGGGTGTTATTGTCTACGTTCTGACAATAACGGCAATGGGCGCTTCCCCCGGCAGACACTGGTGTTCTGTGCCACCCGAAAGAAAAATTGCCGGATTTTTTGTTACCGAAGCAATAACTGCCCCGACGGCCGCACGTGCATGGCGTTCGTAATTGATGTCCGCGTCTGACAGCATCGTGTTCCGATAGCCATTAATTTCTCCTGTAGGACTGGCTTCCGCTTTTGCAAAAATCGCAGTAATTCGCTGACGCTCGGCCATGGCTGGCAAACAGTCAAAGTTCAGTCCAGCCGTGCGCAACGTGGTTAACACTCCTTCCACATCTAACGGGTCGTGCAATACTCCGTGACCGATGCGATAATCACTATGTGCAGTGCGCGAATTGACCATGAGAATCACTTCACATTTTGTCAATTCACCGCCTGCAGAAGTGCAGGCTACTTCAGAATACAAGTCCAAGGCTGTTCCAACCATATCGTCATTAACGGCAGCCGCATCGACTTCTCCTAGAGCGATGGCTACACCTAGAGCAGTTGCACCCCGAGCGAATACTTTAGAACGATTGGGGTCGGTCGTAACGACAGATTGGCCTCGGCTACGTGCATCTTTGATAGCGGCGGGAGTCAGCAGTGGCCCCTTGACAAACGCGAAGTGAACATCATGGGGATCACTGACACCGCAATCCGCCATAGCGGCACGGGTCGCGTCCGCCACCGCTAAAATTTCCGGCATGCGGCCGACCTCTTCAGGCCGAAAATCGCGAGTCGTTTTCACACTGACCGCTAACGTTCCGTCGGAGGGCTGTATTCCCTTGTCATTTTCTTCGCGGGTAAAAAAAGTGGCGTGAGGACTTAACACACCTTCGGTCCCGCCAGACCATGCAAACGAAATGCGCTGATTTACAGTTTCGACCGTTCCGAGAAATTTGGCCAGCATCTGTTGATAGCTGACGGTGGCGAGTTGTCGGGTAAAATCGTTGGCGCCTCCATTGCCCTCAGTTTTTCCAATTCCACATATGAGAGTCTGAGGGTCAATGACTCCTGTCGATATTAACTTTTCCAGACCGGATGTATCCGCAGGGGAACTCATCAATACTGGATAGACTCCAATTTTCATCGGATATACCTCCTTTGAATTTTCACTACAGGATTGCGAAGAATACCAATACCTTCTGCTTCACATTCCACGATATCCCCGTCCTTCAAAAAACGTGGAGCGGATTCGACGTACGCACAGCCGCCCGGTGTGGCTGTAGTCACGATATCACCTGGTTCCAGCATCATTCCTACCGACAATTGCGCAACGATGTCTGGGATCTTGAAAATCATGGAGGCTGTGGAGGTTTGTTGACGTGTTTCACCATTCACGCGCAATGTGAGCTGGAGATTATGAGGAGTGGCAATTTCATCCTTTGAAACAATGCAGGGACCGATGGGACAGTATGTGTCAAATCCTTTTCCCTGATAGAATTGGGAAACTCGTAATTGAACATCACGGGCGCTGATATCATTTACCAGCGTGTAGCCGAAGACATGATCCCATGCTTTCTCTTTGGGAATGTTTTTCCCGCGACGTCCTATGACTATGGCTAGCTCGATTTCGTAATCTAGACGTTGGGTCACGGTCGGATCCCATTCGATAGAGGCATTGGGGCCAATAACTGCAGTGACAGGTTTTGCAAAAAACATGGGCACAGTCGGAGGAGTAGCAGAAGCTCCTGTTGCTCGGGCATTTTGCTCGATATGGTCGAGATAATTTAATCCCAAGCAGATGACTTCGCGTCGCATTCGTGGAATAGGTGCAAAAGTGTCCACAGCACTTAAAGCCATTACTCTATCGCTGAACCCTTTGCCATGCGTGTGAAAAACTTCCTGGAGTCTTGGCATCCACACCTCATGAGTTTCGATAAATTCAACCAACGTTTGCGGCGTGTTTAGGCCGTATCCAGTAGATTCCAACAGAGCTGGTACGGAGACTATTCCGGTGGGCGTCAAAAATCCGTACGAAGGGACACCATCCGGTTTTCGTTGAAAGGACACAAACTTCATTGGTCTTCACCCCTTAGAGACATGCTCATGACAACAGCTAGCACACGTACGAATACCCTAGGTATTCATAAGCATAATTCCGGCTAGTGCAACTACCAGGCCGATCACCATGCGTATCGTGGGTTGTTCAGCCAGCAATCCCCAGCTACCAAACAATCCGGCAACAGAGCCCCCAACGAAGCCAATCACCATAAGCCAGATGAAGGGGAAGATGGGTTTGAGACGGCCGCCAATATTGTAACCATAGCCGACAATAGTATTGCCGACGAGAAACCACGGAATCATAATAAGTTGGTACTTAAGCTGTGCCAGTACTGTGGGGTGCACCCATTTGCTTTGCGCCACAAAGATCATCGCCATGAGTGCTTGTCCGATAAAAACTAAGACAATTGGACCAAGACGTTCTGCTCGGCCGCCATGCTGAACGAGTAACGGTTCCGCGTTCTCGGATCCCATCGTAATTGTTCTCCTTTCTTTCGCAATCGAATTAGGCGTTCATAATAATGATACCGCCCAGTGCTACGATCAGCCCTGCGACAATTCTTAGCGAAGGCTTTTGCTTTAACATCGCCCATCCTCCAAAAAAGCCCGCAATAGACCCAC
>JAMCTO010000064.1 GCA_023381095.1 Bacillota bacterium | reverse complement strand
GTGTTGGCAATCCCGTCGACAACCACCCACGCTTATTATTCAGAGATTGTTGCGAGCGTCACGGTTCCGGTGCTCAATTTAGTCGATTTAGTGGCCCTGGAAATCTCCCGTCAGGGATCCCTTCGGGCAGGCATTGTTGCCACTTCCCCCACGCGGGCCTATGGATTGTACGATCAAGGGTTTGCGGAGTACGGTATACAAGCCGTGTATCCTGACCCCAAGACACAACAGGAAATTACGACGATTATCGATGGCGTCAAATCATCTGGCTCCAACGGCTCGTGGGGGCGAAGATTGGTTCAGGCCATGGGAGAGGCGTGGGCCCAAGATGCCGATAGTCTTGTATTGGCGTGTACGGAAACGCCGGTGGTGTTCCCGCGCGATAGCCGGAATCTGCAGACTGGAGACCGTCAGGTTTTCGATGCAACTGACATTTTAGCCCGGGCGGCTATTGCGGCTTGCCAGCTAGAATAGTCCTGTGGCTCTCCATTTAAACAACAAGGAAAGAGGGATATGGCTGATGAGGACATGGACGATTACGGAACACATGGCGGGGAAGCCTCCGTCGATGTGGATTGTCCCGTGCGAGGTTTTTGAGATGGGGAGCCGCACTTTGTGGGGTGAAGAAAGGCCTGTCCCGCAGGTCCCTGTGGGATCATACGCCTCAATTATGCATGGAGACGATGTAGTAATCCTTGTCAATGCCCCGCCGACGCGAAAATTGCGGAGGCGGGTATATTATGAGGCGGCGCGTATGGCAGCGAAGAGCGGTGGTTCGGCATTGGGTCTATGGCTTGCAGGGGTAAACGGTGCAGTGTTGCCATCGTTGATCGCAGGGGTGGAGCATGGATTGTATCGCTACCAGGACTCGTCCGCCTCTGTTCAAACGGTGACGGTGGTGGGGGATGCCGAGATGCAACCAACACTGCGGATGCTTGCCCGAATAGCGGCGGCGCAATCGTGGACTCGGGATTGGGTCAATATGCCGCCTTATGAGAAACCGCCGGAGCGGCTAGCAGAATTGTACCAAGATGGAGCGCCTTCGTCGCTAGATTTTCGGGTCTATCACTTCGACGAATTGTTGGCAATGGAGGCCGGAGGCATTCTTGCCGTAGGATCCGGCAGCAATCGACCTCCAGCACTGTTGGTGGGCCGATATCATGGCAATGGCAACGGGCCCTGGCTGGGACTGGTGGGGAAAGGCATTACCTTTGACAGTGGCGGGATTTCCCTAAAGCCGCGAGAGGGAATGGGTCGGATGAAAGGGGACATGGCGGGGTCGGCTGCCGTGATGGCTGCATTGCGTGTCGTGGCGCAATGTGAGTACCCCATTAACGTGATGGGTTTGGCGCCCTTAGCGGAAAACCTCCCAGACGGACAGGCGTATCGACCGGGAGATGTGCTGACCATGTTGGACAAAACGCGCGTGGAAGTGATTTCCACAGATGCCGAGGGCCGATTGGTACTGGCCGATGCCATCACGATGGCAGTGCGCGAAGGTGCGTCCGAACTGGTGGATATTGCAACATTGACGGGATCTAACGTGGTGACGCTGGGGGCTATCCGTGCAGCGCTAATCTCGAATAATGCACAATTAAGCACCATCGTGGCCGATGCGGGGAACCAAATGGAAGAACCGGTATGGGAAATGCCGCATGACCTCGAGTATGCGCAGCTCAACCACAGCACGATCGCGGATTTGAAAAATAGTGGGGGTCGTCCCGGAGGAACGATTTCAGCCGGTATGTTTATTGGACATTTTGCAGGGACAACACCATGGGCGCATTTGGATGTTGCCGGCTTAACTTTTGATGAAAAGGAAACGGGACTAGGCGCTACTGGGTATGGCGTGGCCACGTTGGTGGAATTGTGTCGGCGGTGGTCTCAAACACATCCCGCTACCTAGGTGGACCTGGGATCAATGCGTAAAACTCGCTCCCCCGTATCCGTTATGGTGACGGTTGTTATCATTGGTGCAGGGCAGGCTTTTATTGCGCTGATGATGGGAGTCGACACCCCCTTGGCCATTGTCAAAATGGGTGCTAGCCCGATGGTCTTAGGGATTGCGTACTCAGCGTGGGCAATAGGCCGGGCCGGAACGGGACTATTTGCGGGATATTTGTTTGACCGGGATGGTGGCAAAACAGGTCTTCTGATGAGTTTTGGGCTGTTGGCTCTTGTATCGTTTGGATACGGATTGTTGATAGGGCCGTGGGACATGGTGTTTCTCCGGTTATTGCAAGGGGCATCGGCGGGGATTTATTGGACATCGATGCTGGCGCTAGTTGGGCACAACGTTCCGCCTGCGAACCGTGTGCGGCGATTGGCAATTTTTAATGGATCTGTGGCGATTGGCGGGATGGGAGGAGGGGTGATCGGAGGCTGGATGGTATCGGCCCATGGATTTCAGATGCCCTTTTGGTTAGGCACCCTGATCGCGCTGGCATTGGGGATATTAGTGGCGTTGCTGGTACCCTGTCGCCACACGGCTTCTAATGGTGCCACCAGACATTTCGACCACCCACAGCGCATGTTTGGAATATGGTCCGTCAGTATCGTCGGAGGCTTATCTCAAGTGCCGTCTTTCCTGTCTAACGCCGCCCTTCCCCTGGAACTGATCCGGTATCATTTAGGGGCGAGCGCCCTAGGCATAGAAAATGCAGCCTTAGTTCTGGGAAATTTGGTGGGGCAAATCGTGATATTTCGTCACCCTGATCTTATTTATCGGAGGAAT
>JAMCTO010000063.1 GCA_023381095.1 Bacillota bacterium | reverse complement strand
TCGAATTTGTCGAGGCGTTTGGTGAAGGGCAACCAACCATTCCTGTCCGCCGTGCATATTTTACGGGGCGACGTTCGTTTCCCTGGCGGTTCGATTACGATACGGAAGGTCTTTGGCCGACGGGACGCGGATGGCATAAAATTCCTCCAGAACAGCAGACTTTCGCGGAAATATTGCTGAACCATGGATATCAAACCGGTCTGGTGAGCGATACATATCATATGTTTAAGCCGACGATGAACTTCACGCGAGGATTCTTGGCATATGAGTTTATTCGCGGATACGAGAGCGATAATTATCGCAGTGGGCGTCTGCCCGTCGGGGCTCTGCAGTCATTTGTCCGAGACCCCGAACCGCATAAGCATCCCATATTAACTCAATATCTTTTGAATATACGTGACCGTCAACGCGAGGAGCAATGGCTGACCGTCCGTGTTTTCCGAAGGGCGATGCAATGGGTGAGAGATCACCGGGAAGCACAACCATTTATGCTCTGGGTCGATTCGTTCGCGCCGCACGAACCATGGGATCCACCGCGCAGTTATGTGGATTCGATTGATGGGCTCTATGAAGGTATCGAATTCATTTATCCTGCAGGGCTTCAGACCAACGATCTCAGCTCTGCCGAAGCCCAGCGAGTTCAACATCTCTATTTAGGGTATTTGGCATTTGTGGACACGTGGGTGGGAAAATTACTGACATCCCTCCAAACTGAAGGGGTGTGGGACAGAACCATTGTGGTGTTGCTCAGTGACCATGGAACGGAACTGCTGGACCATGGACGGTTTGGCAAATATCCCTCGCATCTTTTTCGGCATAACACGCAGATTGTTTGGACCATTCGCCATCCCCAACACCCCGTTCGTCAGGAGGTTGCAAGCTTGGTGCAAAGTCATGATGTGTTTCCGACGCTCTTGTCTTGTTTAAACATTGAATACCAGACGGTCGATGGTCGGAATGTTTGGATCGAGGGGAACCAGGGCAGGGAACAAGACCGTCCGTGGATTGTGAGTGGGTGGGACAACTACGCGTCGGTTCGCGATAAAGAGTGGAACTATATTGTCAATTTTGAGGACCCTAAGGCGGACGAGCGGCTTTACGAACTAATCTCAGATCCGGGAGAACAGCGAGATGTGGCTGCGATGCATCCGGAGACCGTGCGGATCATGAGAGAACACCTCGAGGGCTTTTTAGGACAGAAGCTGCCAGCGTGGTTACCGGATACGGTGCGGCCAGGGACTGCGCCAGTGAGCCGATACTATCAAGCGCTAAATTTGCGGGATCAAGCAGACCCGGACGCTGAATAGATATACCCTCGAGAGTAGCTGTTCGGGCCAAACCGGATGTTGATTGGATATCTCATGCGGAGCTGATTCTGGGATTTGCCGGCACCTCTTTTGGGAGGCGAACCTCAAAGGGAATAAGACAAGGGGGGAATGGTTCATGAATGTGATCTTTGTGTTGTTGGATTCGGTGAATCGGCATTTGTTGGAGCCTTATGGGGGGCCAGAGGGGATCACCCCAAACATTCAACGGCTAGCGGAGCGCGGTGTACGCTTCGACAATCATTTCGCAGGCTCCCTACCCTGCATGCCGGCGCGGCGCGAACTTTTTACTGGACGCCAGGATTTTCTGTGGCGTCCTTGGGGGCATTTGGAACCCTTTGATACCCTCCTGCCCCATGTGGCGGCGACTCAAGGATACAAAACCATGATGGTCACCGACCATTATCATTATTGGGAAGAGAATGCTCACGGGTATATTCAGTCGTTTCAAGGGCTTGAGATGATCCGAGGGTACGAGGGTGACAATTGGAACATTGACCCAGTCGAGAAACTGCCGCTTTGGGTAAGAGCTATTGAAAAATACCGTCCCGGTCGAGGAGTGCGATATTATCGCAATGTGCGTCACTTTCAACGAGAAGAAGACTATTTTTCAGCCCGAGTTTTTGACCGGGCTTGCCAATGGGTAAAAACTAACTATGGACATGGGCCCTTCTATCTTCAGATTGAGTCATTTGGAGCCCACGAACCATTTCACGTCCCGGAACCGTATCGGTCGATGAGGGCGAAAAATGTAGATGAGCACTACACGATATGGCCTCCTTACCAGGATTCTGAGGAAACCCGGAATTTTTTTGACCACACGACTTTGGAAGAAATGGAGTTTATTAGGGCCCAATATGTCGGGAAACTCTGCATGTTGGATCACTGGTTTGGCCGGTTACTTGACACGTTAGATGCGCTGAATGCCTGGCCTAACACGATGTTGGTGGTGACTACGGATCATGGGCACGAATTGGGAGAAAGGCACTGCTATGGCAAGAGCCATCCCCATTACGCGAGTCATGCGCAAATTCCTTTAATTATTTGGTATCCTAAGGCTTCTAAGAACATCTCAAGTCGGTCAGTCAAAGCTTTAACGTCTACGGTCGATCTGAATCCGACGATAATTGAAGCCATGGGAGTTCCTGATTATACAGCGCCCGACGGAAGGTCCTTGTTAGGGTTGGTGCAGGGAGTGACCGCCAAGCACCGCGACGCTGTGCTTTACGGAACATATGGACACGGACTTGGATGCACGACAAGCGAATATACCCTTTTGCAGGGGTTCGACAATCTCAACCATCCCTTGTATCTGTATTCCACGCGCTTACCTCGTGTGGATGCAGATCAACACCAACAACTTTCAGAAATTTCGTCTGGCTATTACATTCCTGGCGTTGATTGGCCTGTCTGGCGAGTTCCGTGGACTGTCGGAGGCGAGCAATCGGGCTCTAGTGTGCTCTACCGTCGCGACGACCCCTTATTTCAAGAGCGCAATTTGGTGGAGGTTGATCGGCGGGGGTACCATCAAATGCGCCATATTACGGAACAAGTGATGGAAGAAGAAGGCTCTCCGCCAGAGCAATTTGAACGTTTGGGGCTGACCCCCAGGGATTAGAGAATGCGCTGAGTCATTGACATACCATCGATTCTTGCAGTTCGAC
>JAMCTO010000062.1 GCA_023381095.1 Bacillota bacterium | reverse complement strand
AGGATGCCGAGGAAACGTCATGATGCGGAAATTTGCGTTAGTATTTGGAACTAGGCCGGAAGCTATTAAATTGGCACCAGTGGCTAAGATCCTGAGTACTATACCGACAATCTCTTATCTGGGGGTCAACACGGGCCAACATACGAATTTGATGCCTTCGATTATGGAGCGATTTGGAATAACAACGTCTTACCACCTGAATCTTATGGTTGCTGGCCAAACGTTAATTGAATTGGAGACGAGTCTACTTGAAACCATGACACAAATATTCGGGATAGAACACCCTGATGCGGTGATCGTTCAGGGAGATACTGCAACCGCGGTGGCAACGGCGTTGTCTGCTTTTCACTGCGGAATTCCGGTGGGCCATGTGGAGGCTGGGCTGCGAACATATTTGCCCGAAACCCCTTTTCCGGAGGAAACATTCCGGCGGATCATTGCCACCTTCAGTCATTGGAATTTTGCACCCTCAGATCATGCGGCCACAAATCTTATGGGCGAACGAGTCCCTGGAAAAATTTTTGTCACGGGAAACCCTGTAGTCGATGCCTTGACTGCGATTGTTCGTTGGGCGCCAAATGGTAGTAGTGCTTGGCCCAAACAAGGAAAACAACATCGTATCGTAGCTACAATTCATCGCAGAGAGAATCATCCCTATCTACCCCAAATTTTTACTGCCTTGAGCACATTGGCACAGAATCCAGATATTGAGTTATTTCTACCATTACATCCCAATCCAGTGGTTGTGGAGGCTGCCCACGAATTTTTAGCTCGTAGCCAAGTGAAAATCATCGATCCCATGGAATATGACAGTTGGATCGGATTTTTGAACACCGCAGACCTTGTGATTAGCGATTCGGGAGGTCTTCAAGAAGAAGCCCCGATTTTAGGAATTCCTTTGCTGATAGCTCGGGAGGAGACTGAGCGACCCGAGGTAGTATCTGGGGGTTACGGTTATTTGGTAGGGCACAACCGTGACCGTATTATAGTTGCGGCCATGCAATCCCTTAATGGGCACCTTCGTTATGCTCGAGGGAGCCCCTATGGCGATGGGCACGCCGCTGAACGCATCGTTTACCATCTACTTAGGGAATATGACCTATCGGCACCTGACGTTAGTTATTAGGTAGTGAATTCGTTTCGGTTTTTGGGCAAACGTTCCGTGCCGAAGGACGTGTTTAATAGTGAGCCGCCATGGGTGGGTGAGGGTTGGTGGCAGAAGGGAAATTGCGTATTATGAGTTGAGGATGTTAATCAAGACCTAAGTTGGGAGGAGTTTTTAAATGGGGATGCAATATCGACCGCTAGGGAAAAGCGGGCTCAAAGTCTCTGCCATCGGATTGGGTACCAATGCTCTAGGCAGCCGGGCTGATAAACCCACCTCGATTAACATCATTCACGCGGCACTGGAGTTGGGGATCAATTTTATTGATACCGCAAACGTTTATAGCGGGGGACAATCGGAAAAAATTATTGGTGAGGCCCTCCGTGGCAGGCGAGGTGAAGCGGTGGTGGCGACTAAGGCAGGGCTTCCGGTAGGGTCGGGACCTTATGACCGGGGAGCTTCACGCCGCCATTTACTGGCACAGGTAGAACATAGTCTTAACAGTCTGGCCACCGACTATATTGATTTATTTTATGTGCACACCTTTGATCCGGAAACGCCTCTAGAGAAGACGTTGTCGACTTTGGACGATTTAGTTCGGTTTGGAAAAGTGCGGTATGTAGCTGCGTCTAATTATTGGCCATGGGAATTGGCGGTGGCACTTGGGTTAAGTGACCGCTATGGCTGGCCGAGATTTGCCGGAGTACAATCGTCCTACTCGTTGGTGGACCGCTGGCCGGAAATCGAACTGTTGCCGCTGTGTCGGCATCAAGGGGTAGGTTTGGTGGCATATTATCCCTTAGCTGGCGGGTTGTTAACAGGGAAATATCGTAGTGGTGCGGTGCCACAGGGATCACGGATGGACAAAGTGCCCAGATTTCGCACCATGATTGACGAATCGCGCCAGAATTTTGCGGATCGGTTTGCCGACTTTGCGCGAGATCATCATCTGGAGCCTGCCGCATTGTCCATTGCCTGGCTGCTTCAGCAATCTTCGGTATCTAGTGCTATTGTGGGGGCTACTAATCCCGACCAACTGTTTGGCAATGTCCAAGCATTGGAGGTTGCCTGGAGTTCTTCCCTTGACTCTGGCCTTGACCAGATGAGCCGCGCATATACTCAAGACAATAAGTTCGGCTGGTATCGATTAAATTAGAGATTTTCGACGCGGTTTGGATTGCGGTAGGACAATCTCTTTAGTGCTGCCAATTTCTCTTTCTCTTGCATATGCGCCTGTTCAATGGCTTGTTTCAAGGTGGCGGTAGAGATGTCGTAATCCTTACGGTTGACAGGGAATGGGTAGCCATCTTTGCCCCCATGTGCGAAACTGTACCGCACCGGATCGACAAACGTGGGTTGGGCGCCATAGACAACTTCGGCCACCATGGCCAAGGCTCGCATGGTGCTGGCGCCCACGCCCGGCAATCCGACCAGCGCTTCGTAATTGGCAGGTTCCATAGCATATGCTGTATGCAGTATTGCATCCAGCCGTCGTGATGAGGGGATTGGGTGAGAACGAGGCAAAATTAAGTTTCGATAGCCTTCCGGATGCTCTTCGATACGCGACAATTGGTGCAGAACCTCGTCAGGTTGGGCCAGCAATTCCAGGCTGATATCATGAAATCCCCAATTGGGGGCACTGGTCAAATCAAACACCGGAGTTCCGGCACGACCAGCTATCCCGGTATGAGGGCTTTTGGTAAAAGCATCAGAAATGTGGTCGCGCCAATGGTAGCGGCGCGCCATGGCATTGATGTCATTCATGCCCTGTTGCACAATGGCCCAGTGTCCTTGCCTATCAAACAGCATGACATGATGATATAACTGGTAGCCATCTTGAACTAGGGCGCTATCCACTTTTGCCGCCATCTTGCTGGCATAGGTCAATGATGCCACATCGACCGGCAGCCCAAAACGGGAACCCTTATCGTCAATTTCTTGAGGTGTAGCGCGAGAAGCGCGCCCTTTGCCTCCGGCGATATAGAGCCCCAACTCCTGCTCGCGGGGGGCTAAGCCTTCTTTTAAGGCGCCCAATACCACAGTGGTGAGCCCCGAAGAATGCCAGTCAAAACCGAGTACAGATCCAAATGCCTGAAACCATACGGGATCGCTAAACCGACGTAGGACCTCTTCGGTATCATGTTCAATAAGCATGGCTTCGACAATGACCACGCTGAGTTCTTTCATTCGGGAAAACAGCCACGGCGGACAATGACCGCCATGAAGCGGCGTGGTAGCGCTACCGGTTTTTTGCATGGCTATGCCCCTTATCGTTTTTATCGCCTATATTGTATCATGGCGCTAATATGGGGATGTCCGGGGGGAACGGCCTTGGAGTGGGGAGAAATGCTCTCACAATCATTTTTTAATCAGGAAACAGAGGCTCTGGCATATGCTTTGCTGGGCACCGTGCTAGTCCATGATTCTCCAAACGGGGTTACCGCGGGAAAAATTGTGGAAGTAGAGATGTACCGCGGTGTTTTGGATCGAGCGGCTCACAGTTTTCGGGGAATTCCGACCTCCCGCACTCATGTCATGTTTGGACCTCCAGGATATGCGTATATATATTTCATTTATGGCATGCACTATTGTCTTAATGTGGTGGCTGCCGCCGATGGTGTAGGTGAAGCGATCTTGCTAAGGGCGCTGGAACCCCTGGCAGGTATCGAGCTGATGGCGCGTCGCCGACGACAGACTCACCCTTATCCTCCCCGGATATCCGAAATGAAACGGCTGACCAATGGACCCGCCAAATTGGCGCAAGCTATGGGAATTACCCGTGAGCAATACGGCTGGCCCCTTTTCAACCCTCCTTTGTCGCTATACCAAGGCCAAAGCCCCGTGCCTCGGTTATCGGTGGCACAGGGACCTCGGATTAACGTGCAATATGCAAAAGAGGCAGCGGCTTATGAGTGGCGATTTTGGCTTAAAGACAATACCTTTGTCTCGCGCCGGTAGTCGTTAGGGGAACACAAAGACTTGGAGAATATCCGTAATGCCTTCGAGCTCCTGCTTGAGCGCTGCGGGGACTTCGGCGTCCAATGTCAGCACCATAAGCGCATCTTGGCCCTGGACACGACGGCCTAAGTGAAGATTGGCGATGTTAATGCCGTACTCTCCGACTAAAGTGCCGACTTTCCCAACCACTCCGGGGGCGTCATGATGCCAAGTCATCAGTGCCCGGTCAGGCCAGGGAAGATCTAACGGGATTCCCCGAACTTTCTTCAAATGGGGTAAGTGATTGGTTAGCCATACCTCGGTGGTTGAATCTGGGTCGCCTTCCCAACGTAGCCCCATTTGTGCTGGTTGGGTGGCATTGAATTTTTCTTCGATGAGGAGATGAAGACCTTGCGCCTCGGCTTTCAACAAGGCATTTACGGTGTTGACGCGATCATCTACGCGTTCATTTAACACGGCGGCTAATACTCGCTGGCGAAGCCACAAGGAAGCACTGGAAGGAATTTGTCCCGAAAGCGTCAAGATCAGGCTGCCAGATGCAGGAGTCACGGCCCGCGAAAACACCAAGCCCACGACACCTGCCGCCTTGTCCAGTGCTTGAAACTCAGCGGTTTCCAAAGGGTGGGATCGGCACGTTGACCACATTGGGGGGTGTGCTCCCGTTTAGGGCTTCCATGACCCCTCGGGCAGTCATCACGCCCACTTCCGCCAGGGCCTCATGGGTGGAACCACCTAAGTGGGGGGTGAGCACCACGTTGGGATGGTTAAATAGTTTAAACTCTGGTGGGGGTGGCTCCTTGCTGAATACATCCATGCCTACACCATATAGATGATTTTGCTCTAGCAGCATGTACAGGGCGTCTTCGTCAATCAAACCGCCCCGTGCTGCGTTAATCACCACAGCCCCTTGGGGCAGTGCTGCCAATTGTTGATAGCCGAGTCTTGGACCTGTTTTAGGGGTATGAATGGTCAATATTTCGCTTTGCGGCAATAATTCGTCTAGCGTTTGCACCCGAGTCGCACCGTGGGTCTTGAAAATGTCATCACTAATGTAAGGGTCATAGGCGATAACCGGCATCCCAAATCCCTTAGCAATACGGGCCACCTCACGGCCTACGCGCCCTAAACCAATGATTCCAAGGGACTTACCATGAAGTTCACGGCCGAGAAAAGATTGGCGGTCCCAACCTCCTTCGCGGACATGGCGATCCCCTTTTTGGATATTGCGAATCACGCTGAGCATTAAGCCAAAGGTGTGTTCTGCAGCAGCAATAGCGTTGGCACCAGGGGCGTTAATGACTGCCAGACCCAATTCGGTTGCGGCTGTTAGATCCACATTGTCGACTCCTGCGCCGGCCCGTGCCACGACGCGCAACCGGGGATGTCCGGTTAACAGTTCCCGGGTCAAACGATGGGCACTGCGAATGATGACCGCATCATAGGAGTCCATGAGTCCAGGAAGTAACGCCGGGTCCAGGAGATAATGGGCGTCAACGTCCGCATATCGCTGCAAATAGGCTAAGCCCTGGGGACCTAAGGCTTCGGTCACGAGAATTTTCGGTTTGGGGTTCATGGTTAGGCCTCCTCAAATTGTGATGTGATTGTGCCAGACTTCCCAGGCAGCGTTCAATCCGGATTCGGCTTGTGCCGCAAAATGCGCGATGATACCGAGCCCGCTATATAACATGGCGGGAGATACCGCTCCGACGTGTCCGATGCGTACGACATCATGATGCCAAGGCCCCATTCCGCCTGCAATTTGCAGACCTGCACGGAACACCTGTTGCCTCAATTGTTGAGGATTTTGTCCCGGGTCTAGACGGATCGCAGTGACCGTTGGCGAAGCGTACTTAGATGCGACAATAGGGGTCCAACCGACTGCCGCGGCAAACGCGGCCGCCATATGTGCCATGATGCGATGGCGCGCATACCGTGCCTCAGTGCCTTCTTCCGTTAACAAAGCGAGAGCCGCGTCCAGTCCATACCATAGGGAGACGGCTGGAGTATATGGCAACTGACCTTGAAAGTATGGCGCCAGGTCAAAATAATAGGTGCGGCCGGATATTTTTTGGGAAAGTTCCCGGGCGTGGCCGCCTGCTGCAACAATGGCTAACCCCGGGGGGCACATGAAACCCTTTTGGCTAGCTGCTAACACCACATCGATGCCCCAATCTTTCATCCGCATCGGTACCGATGGGACCCCGCTAATGCTGTCTACGATATAGAGTGGACGGGTCTCAGGGGGAATTGTGCTCAGCAGTTGAGCCAACTCCTTAATGGGATTTAATACGCCGGTGGATGTCTCATTTTGGGTCACTAATATTCCGACATAGGAATTGTTCCGGAGCCGATCCATCACGTCATGAGGGGAAAAAGGTTGTCCCCAGGGGAAGGGAAGATCATCGACCAGCAACCCATGACTCTCAGCCACCTTGGCAAAGCGATCCCCAAAGGCTCCGGTCGATACGGATAAAATACGCTGACCTGGGCGAAAAAAGTTTTGCACCGCTGCCTCTAAAGCGCCCGTGCCGCTAGCGGGAATGACGGCTACGGCACCTTCCTCTTCTAACTGCAGTAGATCGGCAAGCCGGTGTTGAACTCGTTCTACCACTGGCGCAAATAAAGCGCCTCGATGGTCAGACATTGATGTGAGCATAGCTTTTTGGACAGCTTCAGGGATCGGCGTAGGTCCGGGCAGTAGGATCTGGGGTGAAAACATTGGCATAGCCTCCTGACAACAGTTGATGAGTTTTGAAAAGCCCACACTGATCCGCAAAAAATAAAAACGCCCCTGTCGTTAGGGACGGTAATAACCGCGGTGCCACCCTAGTTGATATCCGGCGCATTGGATACCCACTTGATGCCTTTAACGCAGGACTGCGATCAACTCTTCGCTGATAGCCTCCCGGGTGGAATCGGGTTCGGGCAGTCCGTCGGTTTCCATCATTCCCGACTTTCTCTTGAACCACCCGGCTCTTCCCGTTCATGAGCCATTTGCGTCATAATACCAAGAAGACAAGACGGTGTAAAGAACTAAATCGAAACAATTTGTGGCGATTTGCCAGGAATGTTTTGGCAGTGAAAGCGAGGAGGACAAAATGCGATTACGAGAGTTCGGGACAGCAGTAGGGTATTTACCCACTGGGCGATATAATGCCATTACCGATGTGCCTGGTGTCAGCGTTGGCCAAGTTTCAGTAATTGAAGACAATCCGACGGTTCGGCGAAGTGGTGTGACCGTAATTTTTCCCCACCAAGGCAATTTGGCTTGGGAGCGGGTGTACGCGGGCACGGCCGTGTTAAACGGTTATGGGGTGATGATAGGGAGGACGACGATTGACGAATGGGGGCTGCTTGGTTCTCCTATTGTGCTAACCGGCACGCGTAGTCTTTCCAGTGGTATTGAGGCGGCCACTCAATATTTAACCAGAATTGATCCGAAGATCGGGGAGTTTGACCTGGCAATTCCCGTGGTTGCCGAATGTGATGACGGCTATTTAAATGACAACCGGGGACCTGCCTTGTCGATTGAGGCATTTTCCCAGGCTTTTTCCGCAATGTCGTCTGGTCCTGTCGTCGAAGGATCGGTAGGAGCCGGGACCGGAATGCAGCTGTTTGAATTCAAAGGTGGGATTGGCACCGCGTCGCGCGTTGTAGAAGAAAGAGGCCGAGCATTTACGTTGGGGGTTTTGGTGAATACCAATTTCGGACGCCGACATCAACTAATTGTGCGGGGCCGACCTATTGGATTGGCACTGGAAGGGACGTCCCGCACAGGGCGGGAGGGTTCTTGCATCGGCGTGGTGGCCACCGATGCACCTCTTTTACCTCACCAATTGTCCAGATTGGCAAAACGCATGGGACTCGGTTTAGCCCGTACTGGGTCCGCGGCCAATGATTCTAGCGGGGAGATATTCCTGGCATTTAGTACGGCAATGCGGTTTCCTCGAAACCAATCCGACCATGAGGTAGGCTATATTATCGACGGGCAGACGTCGGAACGCATTCCCTTAATTAATCGGTTATTCGACGCTGCGATTGAGGCCACCGAAGAAGCGGTGTTGAATGCGTTATTGGAAGCCACCACGGTTGTTGGGCGGGATGGCCATAGCTTGGTTGCTTTTGATCCCAATGAGTTTCCCTACGTGTTTGATTAGTGTTATGCCCCGAGAGCTATAATGTAGGAAATATGTTTTGTTGGGAGCTTTTTTAAGATGAGCGACACACACCAGATTTTGGTTCATGGAGTTTGTCCCCACGATTGCTATGATACCTGCGGGATGGAAATTGAGTGGAAGGACGGTCAGATTTATCGTATTCAAGGCCAAACAGACCATCCCATAACTCAAGGCTTTCTATGTTTTAAAGTCAATCGCTATCTGGAGCGGGTGAATCATCCAGACCGCGTACTGTACCCACTGAAACGTACAGGGGTCAAAGGCGCGGGCCAATTTAAACGGGTTACCTGGGATGCTGCGCTGCGAGACATCGCCGATAGGCTTGGTCATGTCATCGATAGATTCGGAGGAGACGCTATTTTGCCCTATAGCTTTGCTGGCAATATGGGAGTGCTAAGTGAGGGGTCCATGGATCGCAGATTTTTTGCGGCGATTGGCGCTGCCAACCTGGACCGTACCATTTGCACGGCGTCGGCAAACTACGTATTGCGACAGATGTTTGGTCAGCGGTTAGGCCCAGATCCGGAACAAATTCCTCAAGCCCAAATGATTGTGCTGTGGGGTGCCAATCCCATGGCGACCAATGTTCATCAAATCCCGCTACTGGATCACGCTCAAAAGAATGGGGCCAAAATTTGGACCATTGACCCTTTGAATACAGAAACAGCTGTCCGATATCATCGTCACTTGCCGCTGACACCCAACAGCGACGCTATACTGGCATTGGCGTTGGGGCGTTACCTAATCCATCATGAATTGTATGACCAGAATTTTGTAGAGCAATATACGGCAGGATTTGCCGCTTATCGTGACGCTGCGGAACCGTGGTCCTTGGAGACTGCGGCTTGGCACTGTGGGATTTCGCCAGCTGCCATCGAAGAACTAGCATTAGACATAGCGCAAATTCGGCCTCTCTTAATCCGTCCCGGGTTTGGCATGCAACGTCAAACCAATTCCGCATGGGCGGTCTGGGCGGTAGCGTCATTGGCTGTTCTAACCGGCGCATGGAAAGATACCTCCGGGGGATTGTTGTTGAGCAACAGTGACGCGTTCCCTCTTAACTGGCAAGGAATTCATCGTCCCGATTTGGCTTTGGGTCAGTCCCGAACGGTAAATATGGTGGAATTGGGTATAGCATTGGAAGATGGATCGACTCAGGCGTTGGTAGTATATAACGCGAATCCAGCCGCTACTGCGCCCGAGCAAGCTAAGGTGCTGCGGGGATTGTCTCGAAAGGATTTGTTTCTTGTCGTTCATGAACAAATGATGACGGATACGGCGCGTTATGCGGATTACGTATTGCCAGCAGCCCTTTCGATGGAGGTGCTCGACCTGCACCTATCTTATTGGCATCGTTATGTACAACTGAACATCCCCGGGGGACCGCCGGCTGGAGAGTCAGTAGCCAATACAGAGTTGTTTCGGCGCTTAGCCAAAGCAATGCACCTTGAGGATCCGGCATTTCAAGAATCGGATGCCGATTTGATCCGAACCGCTTTAGATACTGACCATCCTTACCTAACCGGGATTACTCTTGAATCGCTTTATGAAAACCCTGTGCAAAAAGTGAGAATTAGCGAAGAAACGCGGCCATTTATAGACACTCGGATCAATACTCTTGATGGGCGGATTCATATGGAACCTATTGGCGGAAACCGCAGTTTTGGTGGGGAGACAGGGAAGTACTTTCTTTTGAGCCCATCCCGCCGAGAAACTATTAAATCCAGCTTTGCCAACCTTGAAAGTTTCCAGCGTCGACTGCCCGATCCCGAACTGTTAGTGAATCCTTTCGATGCTGACGCTGAAGCCTGGAACGACGGAGAGTGGGTCCGGATCCTTAACCAGCGGGGAACCACGAAAGCCAAGGTTCGTATTAGTCGGGTGCCTCCCCGGGGCACCGTAGTAAGTTATGCAGTGCGTTGGAATCATTCGGCTGATGGCACCAACATTAATCAATTAACGCCCGCGCGTATTTCCGACATTGGCGGCGGCGCAACGTTTTACAGCACGCGAGTGGACATTACCAGAGAAGGAGCGGCTGACGATGTGGGTTGAATCGATTCCCAACTTTTCCGAGGGACAAAACCTAGCGACGCTGGATCGGATTTTGCAGGCAGCCTCAATAGAAGGCGTAAAAGTGTTGGGATTTGAAGGAGATGGCGATCATAACCGATCGGTTCTAACCATTGCTGGGGAAGGTGACCGTGTAGTTGAAGCGTTGTTTCGCGCTATCGAAGTGGCCATTTCAACCATTGACTTAACACAGCAGCAAGGCACTCACCCTCGGTTGGGTGCGGTTGATGTGGTACCCTTGGTGCCCCTCGGTCAAACTCCTATGAGTTATGCTATAGACTTGGCCCGGCAATTGGGAGAGCTGGTCGCTACACAATTAAAGGTGCCCGTCTATCTCTACGAACAAGCCGCCACCAAACCCGAGCATAAGAATTTAGCTGATGTGCGACGGGGACAATTCGAAGGGTTGATTAAACGCATGAAACATGATCCACCAGATTTTGGCGGAGCCATGCCGCATCCTACTGCGGGAGCAACTGTTATTGGCGCTCGCTGGCCTTTGATTGCGTTCAACGTGTTTTTAAACACATCGGATCTTGCTGTTGCCCGGGCAATAGCCAAGGCGGTTCGGGGATCGAGCGGAGGGTTAATCGGCGTCAAGGCGCTTGCTATGGACACGGTGCTACGGGGGCGTGTCCAGGTCTCGATGAACTTAGTAGACTACCCCAAAACCACTTTACCTCAAGCGGTCGAGTTGGTCCGGCGAGAGGCAGCGCGCTTCGGGGTCCTGTTGGCGTACTCGGAACTTATTGGATTTCTTCCAGCACAAGCGGTGGTTGATGCTATGCGCTACTACTTGCAGATTCCAGACTTTGATGCCTCACACATTGTGGAACTGGCTCTTGCGGGTGAAGAATTTATCCCGGCAAAGGGCATTTCGTCTAAAAAACGTGGTAATGCTTTCGAAGATGAGAAAAACTGAGCTGCTAAGAGAAGTTTCGCTGGTGTTCTTGCATTGGCGCCACGCGCCGACCTCCAACATCTGAACCCATGGTGGTTTAGGACGAGGCTGGCAAAAAAGGGCCGTGTATGAACTGTATGAGCGAGAGATACTCTTTATATTATCAGCGCATTTTATGTGCCGATGCCCATCCCCTTAATCGTCCAGATGATTAGACTCATTGTGAGCTATCGGATTATATAACAGCGGTTCCTTCTCAACTTGTGACGGTCTATTGGAGGTTTTGCTCCACTATTTTCTTCAAATTATCTAGGGACTCAACCAATAAAATTTGGGGGATTAACTTTAACAGCTGTGCCTCAGTCAGATCGGCCATTGTGGTCTTAAGCGCTGCAGGGATGTCCCCAAAGCGGCTGCCAATCAAGATCTCCAATGAGGTCCACACGCCATTGCGGTGGCCTTCCTCCAGTCCTTGTTGGAGTCCTTGTTGGAGTCCTTGTTGGAGTCCTTGTTGAAGACCTTGTTCAAGCCCCTTCTGAAGCCCTATATTCCATCCATGCTGGATGGCTTCTTCCTCCAGTTCTCGCACTAAGTCGTTCATCTTTAACACCTCCTTCATCGATTTTAGCACCTTCTCATCCAGGAAAGAACTGGTCAGTCCTAAAATTAGTGCACCGACGCGTTGCTGCATTGGTTTGGGAAGAATGGTTGCCAACGTTGCGGCCCTAAGGGCCCGGTCGGAGCGCGATAGGACGTCATCCATGAACGGATAAAAGGTCAGGTCGAGAATGTCGGAGTCTCTCCAATCTTGCGGTTCTAGAGTGGCCAAATGTTGCCAAATTGTAGGTCCCGATTTGTCCGCAATCATGACATTTTCCACATGATACTGCACGGACCGGCGTTCCAACCGGGATTGTGCCAGGGCTGTTGGGTATAAATATACCACCACTGTGCGCACGGGTCGATTATGCGTGTTGATCAACGCCACTGCGTACGTCAAAAATCGGCGCAGATCGACCTCGGGGGTAGACTGAAACTCCAAGTGCAAGATTTCTCCGGTGTCGGTCAAAAACACTCGATCCAGTAGGTGTTCTTGAACGGTTAATGTAGGTACTGTGGGTAGTAAAGTGTCCACGATACGAGCATCTGACAAGCCATACCAACTCGTTAATGTAGTGGAGAAGATGTCCGAGATCAACTTTTGCACCACATCTTTCGCATGCCGGGGAATAGCATCGTCCACTATGTGTCACCTCTATAAAATACTATAGGTTCTTATGCCATTTTATCGGAACTAGTGCCATACGTCTGGAAGAAACGTATGTGATGTCGAGCGATTCTTGGCTTGGAGGCTATATCGCTGAAAAGAGGGTAAAGAGGTTCTGGTCAATTTCTGATTTCTGGAACGATTTTCGCGGGAGATTCAGGAATTTATGTCGAATAATTATGCAGTGGAATTCCCACCTTAGAGGAGACAACATTTCTATGACGCGGTTATCCCGGTCTGCCTTGGCATGAGCGACCCTTGGTTTCAGCACCAGCATTTTGGTCGGGTGCGGATCGAACTCGCCCAATGCGGCACCCGCTTCCATTAACGAGGCAATTATCGCTTTGCCGACACAAACTTCTCCAAACTGGTGGTTTCCAGTGATTTCGAGTGCAGATTATAGAGATTCCAATTTTCAGATGAATGTCATGATGTACGTGCCCCTGATTCACATTTCAAGGACCGATGGAATTAACTATAGCCGGTCACTGGCCACAAACGTGGTATCCAATGCGACAGGTACTCGTTATGTCATCACTCTGAACCAAAAGTGGCATTGGTCCGACGGCCGTTCGGTGACAGCCCAAGACGTGGTCTTTACTTGGGATATTTTGCAAGCTACCAGTACCGGGGCCTCCGATCTTCCTTGGGGTTATGGTGGAGCGGGATCGGGGGGGAATTCCCACACGATGGACTCGTGTGCAGGCCAAAGGAGCAGACACCGTGGTGGTCACTCTGAATACGCCGGCTAATCCCAATTGGTTCATCCATAATGGGCTGGCGCAAATTGTCCCGGTTCCTTCATTTGTGTGGAATCGACATCCTCACAATATGATCAAGGAACTTTATTTTATCCAATCGGTTGCCAACTCGCCAAACAATGCTGTCTACGGTGTTGTTGATGGGCCATATCATTTTGACCAAATGGTTCCCAATGACTATTGGTCGTTTGTGCCAAATCCTCAGTACGATGGGCACCGCTCTAATCTCAAGAAAGTTATCTTTCAGTACGAGACCTCAGCCACTTCGGAGTTTTTGGGTTTGCGGAACGGCACCATTAATGTTGGCTACCTGCCGACCTCAGAATGGAAGGCCCGCAACCAGCTTACTAACGACGTGATGACTACG
>JAMCTO010000061.1 GCA_023381095.1 Bacillota bacterium | reverse complement strand
GGGTCGACAAGCGGGCACGCCAATCACGAAACCACCGCCTCATTAGGTATCCACCCGAATTTCTGGTTTAAAGCGATATCCCTGCCCCCATACAGTCTCCAAATATGCGTAAGGCGATGACGAAGCCAAAAGCTTATGCCGCAACCGGGTAACATGGACATCGACCGTTCGTGCATCACCCTCAAAGTCATATCCCCATACCCGATCCAGTAGCTGCTCCCGGGTAAATACCTGTTGCGGATTTTGAGCCAAGAACCAAAGCAAGTCAAACTCTCGGGGTGTGAGGGTCAGCACATCTTGCCCGCACGTGACCAGCCGACGTCCATAATCCAACAGAAGGCCAGGGTAACGGATGCTGTCAACGTCTTCGGGGGGCAAACTGACGGTCGCTCTCCGCATCACTGCACGGACGCGAGCTACCAGTTCTCGAGGACTAAAAGGCTTAATCAAATAATCGTCGGCTCCCGCCTCCAAACCTTCGATACGATTCTCTTCTTCTCCAACTGCCGTCAGCATTACTACCGGCAGCCATACGTCGCGTTGCCTGATTGCCTTAAGCACTTGCCAACCGTCAACCTCCGGCAACATGATATCCAAAACCACTAGATCAATGGTATGCCGCTGTAGAAGTTCAAGGGCTTGGGCCCCGCTGCCCGCCTCAATGATGCTATAGCCCGCCTTCTCCAAGTAAATACGGCAGAGCTCACGAATATGCTGTTCGTCATCGACCACCAAAAGATTGGGCGCGGCCGCTCCTCCCACTAGTTGGATCCTCCTTGACTAGCCAGGAAGAGTTTGAAGAACTCTGTGTTGCTTCGGGTTCGCTTAAGATTATGCAGCAACAATTCGGTTGCCTCTGGGGTGTTGAGGTTGTGAACTGCTTTACGCACCAACCACACTACTTCCAATTCCTCAGCTGACATCAAGAGATCTTCGCGGCGTGTACCTGAGCGCTTAATGTCCACGGCGGGAAATGTTCGTCGTTCAGATAATTTTCGATCCAAATGCAACTCCATGTTGCCGGTTCCCTTAAATTCTTCATAGATCACATCATCCATGCGCGATCCGGTGTCAATGAGCGCTGTCGCCAGGATTGTCAAGCTGCCCCCCTCTTCTACTTTGCGCGCTGCTCCAAAAAACCGTTTGGGTTTGTGCAAGGCTGCGGGATCCATTCCTCCGGACAGCGTGCGGCCCGAAGCAGGCAATGTTAAATTATAGGCACGGGCCAGCCGAGTAATGGAATCTAGCAGGATGACCACGTCTTTGCCCATAGGACCATCAAATGCGCCTCGGGATCATTTTGGGCGATGGCATTAGCCAATTTTTTCAGTAAAACCGTTTTCCCTGCCTTCGGAGGGGCTACCACAAGTCCTCGCTGACCCCGACCGATGGGTGCAATGATGTCCACTAACCGGGTGGCCAGTTCTTCGCGAGTGGTTTCCAGATGAAACCGAGAGTTGGGGAAAATTGGAGTCAATCCGTCAAAATCTGGGCGTTCGGCCGACTTTTCCGGGCTGATGCCATTGACCGCCTCAACCCGCAATAGAGCAAAATATCGCTCGCCTTCTTTGGGCGGCCGGGCCTGCCCTGACACTTGATCGCCCGAACGCAAGTCAAACCGTCGAATCTGGGAAGCCGATACATAAACATCCTCTCGTGACCGTTGAAAATCGGTTGGGCGCAAGAATCTCGTGACCGTTGAAAATCGGTTGGGCGCAAGAATCCATAGTCTCCCACAATATCTAAAAGCCCTTGAGCAAAAATAAACCCATCTTGATGTGTGCGAGCCCGCAGTATTTCCCAAATCAATTCACCCTTGCGGTAAGACCGGAAATCATCAATATTTAGAGAACGTGCCAATTTATATAAATCAAGCAACGTCATGGCATCAAGCTGAGCCATGGTCAATTGCGGTTCGCGCGACCGGGCAGGTAAGTCACGACGGTTATTGGCGGGTGCGGCGCCATTGGGTTTGGGGTTGCGGTTGGCCCCAGTGCCAGTCACCGGACGGCGAGGAGCTCCATTAGGCCGTTGATGAGTGCGTTCACGAGGATTCGGTAAAGCAATGGGACGGGTATCGGAAATGCGTGCCGGAACCGTAGGACTTGCCGGTTTCCCTTCTGATTTCACCGGATATGGCATCGGTGATGCCACGTCTACTTCGGGGGGTGAAGTTGTGTCCGTCGCAGCAGGTAATGGGTTGACTGGGCTTTCCGACTCGTTCTCCACCTTTATCTCAGGTGCAGAAGTTTCTGATTGGGGAGAAACCACGAGATCCTCTTTTGCCAGATCAGGCATTTGCTCTCCCATTTTGGAACCCGTAGTTGGTGCGGACTCAACTTCCACTTTGGGTTCCTCAACCGCAGCAACCACGGGTTTAGCCTTTGACCGCTTTCGACGGGTGGGTGGTTTGGTCTCTTGAGGATGCTCCTCGGCTTTGACATCAGCCGAAGGTGCCTCGGTAGTGGAGGTCTCAGCAGTAGGGGCCTGCTCCACTGGGGGAACTTCCGCGACAGTGGCAGTAGTCTTTTTACGACGTCCTTTCGGTTTAGGCGCTGCTACTGCCGTCTCCTCTACAGGTTCCACAGCGATCGCTGGCGTCTCCGGGGGTTCCTCACGGCGACGCCGTGTGCGCTTCTTAGGTTCTGCAGGGGTAATAAGGTCTTGAGTTTCTTCACCAGTCATATAATTCGATACTGCCTCCTGTCTTTCTAGGCGCGTTTGCCATAGATCTTTTTACTGTCATTGCGGTGGTGCGCGGTAACATAGCGAACCGTTCCAGTCAAAGAGCGCATTACCACCGAATGGGTGGTGGAATACAGCGCACCATAACGAACGCCCTGCAATAAATCGCCATCGGTAATCCCGGTGGCGACATACAGCACATCGTCCCCCTTAACCAAATCATCCAAACCGAGCACTCGGTCCGGCTCATTAATACCCATTTCCAACATGCGTTGAGTTTGGTAGTCATCTTCAGGCTTAAGCCGTGCCTTCATTTCTCCGCCGAGACACTTTACTGCGGCCGCAGCAATGACACCTTCCGGCGCTCCCCCCATACCCACCAGCATATCTACTCCCGTGCCATCGACACAGGCCGCTACCGCTGGTGACACATCACCATCGGTAATCAATTTAATGCGAGCCCCAGCGGAACGAATATCATGGATCAGTTGGCGATGACGATCTCGGTCCAAAACCACCACGGTTAAATCGGTAATCGATTTTCCCGATGCTTTCGCTAATGCCGCCAAATTTTCTTTAATCGGCGCGTTTAAATCAATTACGCCAACTCCTGCGGATCCGGTAACAATTTTTTCCATGTACATATCGGGTGCGTGCAATAAACAGTGGCGTGGAGCTACCGCCATTACCGCGATGGCTCCCGGTAAACCTTTGGCAATCAAATTGGTCCCCTCTAACGGGTCTACGGCAATGTCCACCGGATCCCCAAAACCGGCCCCGATCTGCTCCCCAATATACAGCATCGGAGCCTCATCCATTTCCCCTTCGCCAATCACCACTGTACCTTGGATATTCACCGTGTCTAGCATTGAACGCATCGCATCAACGGCTAACTGGTCGGCGCCATTTTTGTCGCCGCGTCCCATAAGACGACCGGAGGCTAAAGCAGCTGCCTCTGTCACTCGAACAAATTCTAGCGCTAATTCGCGCTCCATATAATGTCCTCCCGTTGCCACCGAATAAATGACGCTAACGTGGGAAAAGCTTTGGGGTTTTCGGCATGGAATGTGTCTTATTTGCGCTTAGATCGAAGCCAAGGTGGCCCTTGACTGATTATAGTGTATCCAGGACGCATAAAATTAATCGACAAGGCGTGATTCGAGGTTGCGCATGGATAATAGCACATCCTCAAAAAAATGGCAACCTTCCGATTTCTGTCATAGCCCGGGGATTACCCGCCGGGCTTGAATCAAGAGACTCTCACGATCTTCGGGATGGGCTATAGCCACCAGACGTAGCGCTCGTTCATCCAGGGTTTTCCCATGCAAAAACGCAATCCCGTATTCGGTAACCACAAACTGAAGATGACCTCGATTAACTCGCCCTTGGGGAGCCAAAGTGGCACCGCGCACAAAATCCATCTGCCCGCCTACTCCAGATATTAAATGAGAACCCAGGGATTCCGCCGCCACTTGCCCCGTGATATCAACTTCCAAGGCCGAGTTAATCGAGGTCATCTTGGGGTGTTGGCGAATTATCGCGGTGCTGTTGGTGTAATCCACCGAACACATGGCGATAGACGGATTGTCATCCATAAATCGATATAATCGCTGACTTCCCAGAGCAAATGTAGTGACTATTTGGTCTCGATCAATGGCTTTATAGCGCCCCGTTATCACTCCGGCCTCGGCCAATTCCATGACACCGTCAGAAATCATCTCACTGTGAATTCCCAAGTCATGGTGACCTCGCAACAAATGTAAAACGGCATCAGGAATACGTCCAATACCCACTTGCAGAGTGGACCGGTCGTCGATCAATGACGCGACGTTTTGGGCGATGCGTTGGTAGAGCGGACCAGATAAAACAGGGTCATGACTGACTAATGGTCGATCAACCTGCACTGCATAGTCTATCGCGGAGGCAGGCAAATGTGCCCAACCCAAGGTCCGGGGGACCTGGGGGTTAACCTCGGCAATCACCACGTCTGCTTTTTCGATTGCTGCCAAAATGCCCTCAACCGTCGGACCTAAGCTAACAAATCCATGCCGGTCAGGAGGACTCACTTGGATCAGACAAGCTTTAAGGGAAAATTCATCTCGACGAATGAACCATGGCACATCCGAAAGAAATAGCGGCAAGTAGTACGCCAGGCCTTCATTGACAGCTTGCCGCAAATTGCTGCCGACAAATAATGAGATGTCTAACAACCGCCCCTTTAGTTCCGGAGATATTTGTGGTGTAGGTCCCTCTAAATGCAAGTGATATAGTTTGACTCCGCTGAGGTTTCGGCATCGTCGGGCCAAAGCCGTTAAGAGTTCTGTAGGTGTTGATGCCATCCCCTGGCAATAAACTTGATCATTGGACTGGATCACTGTCATTGCCTCATCGGCTGTTAACCATTGCACTGATTTTCCGTCTCCTCAACAACACATTTTTTTCATTGCCGGAATTCCCCTGCGAGTTCATTTCATAAAGCATTTTGCGTGCTTGGGGGAAAATTTTTTCCGTACTGTCCCACTGGGTCACCATCACCCATAATAACAAGCTTTGACAAAAATACCAGCCTTACTGCGATACCCGACGATACTGTTTTGAGTGGCCGCCTACGCTTTGTGTCCCACGATCTTGCCACCGCAGGCATTTGCAGTCGTCCGGGATCTCGACGGGGGCACTCAGAAACCACCGGTCGGTGGTCCAGGATAGGGTGCCTTCCCGCACTTTACCGGCGAAGTGCACCCGCACCCAGCCGAGTTTGGCAATATGCGCCGGCGATCCTTATGAGTGTGAAGTTGTCGAGACTGCCCTTCTTCTTAACCGCCGGATAGTCCTCAGCCCGGGCGAAGCCATTCCTCAACCCGTGGCCCCAGTGGATAGTGGTTATCTGCGGCGCGGCATCGAAGGGCTCAGGGGCGCGATCGACCTTCGCGGTCTCATGCTGCTTCGGCCCTGCGTTAAACGCCCGGTTGTGGGCAAACCGTGCCACTCTAGCCGCCCGATGGACCTGGGCCTTTTTGGGATCCCATGCGATTTTGTGGGCCCAAATCATCACCACGCCTCCTACAGAAATGTATATATTCATGCTCTGATCTGCGAGTTTGCGTTGCCCCCTTGCAGGATCAATCCGAAATCGGAGTTTTGTCGAACGATTTTCCCATCTCATGGATCAGAAAAAATTATGGCTGATAGTAAATAGATGACTTTACCAAGAAATTCAAACCGTTTGACTCTAAACAGTTGGTCCGTTGATCCATATGATTCTTTTTCACTATCCCATACCATGAATCGTGAACAAGATTGATCCGGCGGAGGAGCTCACATCTCCTTCCACCGTGAGCCGAAGGGGTTTGATGGTCGCATGAGAACCGCTCATCCCCGCCATTTACGTATTATTCGGCGCCATTTACTTAAGGGTCACAGGCATCGACATCGAGAAGCTGCGGTCCGGATCAACTCAGTTCCTCTGACAGGATCCATTGTCGCCGAGTTTCGGGTCCAATGGCCACGGAAAGGCGGCCCGTTGAGTCATATGGTTCTTTTTTACTATATCCTATGATGAGGCTGTAATCGTTCACAAGATGGATCCGGTGAAGGAGCCCACATCCCCTCCACCGTGAACCGAAGAGCTCTAAAGGAGCGTGAGTATCATGTTTACAGACTATCTTGCTATCATGCTGTTAAATTTGGGTGCCGGTTTAGCGTTGCTCGCGCATTACTTGTACGTGAAACCCGACAAGCAATATCGCAAGAGTTGGGCGGCCGGGTTTTATGCCGTTGGCCTATTGGGAGTACTGACCGCGTTGCCGATGGTATTGACGTGGCCCCTGCCTGGTGGGTATAACGTAGCCTTCGGCGAACCGGCACTATTCTTAAGCGTCGTTTTTCTGGCGGCAGCCGTTACCTTGACGTTTGAATGGGAGCCTCTGATTCCGGCCATTTACGGATTTTTTGGCGGAATTTATGGCATTGTTATCGGTTTACGTTTAATGGACCTCCACTTGACCGCGCACCCAGCGGTAGCGGGTATCGGATACATTTTGACTGGTTTAGGCGGCATGCTGGTCTTGCCCACAATTTATTGGCATAAGAATCGGACTCTAACTGTCCTGACTGCCACTGTCCTGACTGCCATCATTTTAGGACTTGCCGCGCTGATTTGGTTGTACACCGGCTATGATGCGGTGTGGGGACATATTGCCGACTTTGCCAAATATCTCCCCAGCACCATGCTGGCCCACGCCAAAAAATAGTCTGCTGACCGCCAAAGGCTTCCCTCGCCGGCATCAGGCGAGAGAAGCCTTTTTATGTACCTGTCCTTCAAACGCGTGTCACAGGCAGTTCTTCCAAGTAGCGTTTCAGTTCGAAAAGTTTAAATGGTTTTTCCAGTTTCCCCGCATTAGGTGGCCACTCACGGGATGACGTAAAGTCGCCCGACATGATAACCACATGACATTGCGGATAAGCCGCCATCAGAATCGAAAACAGCTCCGTCGCTACCGTGCCTGACAAATTCCAATCTAAAAGCACAACATCAGGGGTCTCGCCGCCAGACATGCCCACATGCTGTATCAGTTCTTGTTCGGAGGCAAACAGCAATACCGCGTGATCATCATGGAGGGATTCTTGCATCACCTCTAACAAATTTTTGTTGTCGTCGACAATCCAAATTTTCATGACATCCCCCCTATGGGGTATTCCCCATTCATAACAAAAATCCTTTAATTACGTTACGATTTTGTAACAAATTACGGTTACACTAAGTCCACAATTTTAATTTGGCAAACCAAGATACGAGGAGGCTCATCTTGATGCACCCGTTAACAAAGACGATCACAAGTGCCATCGTAGGCTTTGCCGTCGGAGCCGGCGCGGTTAGTGGCGGTCTTTTTGCCTATCACGACCTAGTACCGCCAGCGCCAAATCAAGGCACCAACATTTCCACCCCTTATGCTAAGGTGGCCACCTACACCCCACCGGTTCTTCCGTTAGGGCCGGACACCATTTCCAATGTGGTCAAACGCGTCGGCAACGCGGTGGTAAAAATCGTGGCAACGGTTCCGCAACAGACCTCAGTGTCTTCGTCACCATTTTTCAATCCGTTTTTTGGGTCCATATTTGGCAATAACTTGCCCCAACAAACTACAGTTCAAACCGATATTGGCTCGGGATTCTTTTTTAATAGTCAGGGATATCTCTTGACTAACGACCATGTCATTCACGGTGCAACCAACATTCAGGTCTACGTTCCGGGGTACAGCAAACCATTTACCGCCACCCGCGTAGGCACCGATTACGCGACAGACTTGGCGGTATTGAAAATAAATGCTCCCAAACCGCTTCCCACATTGGTATTGGGGAACTCCAACACTACACCGGTAGGGGCTTGGGATATCGCTATCGGCAACCCTTACGACCTGAGCCACACGGTAACCGTCGGAGTCATTAGTGCCAAAGGCCGTCCTTTGACCATCGGCAACCGAAATTACCGTCCTTTGACCATCGGCAACCGAAATTACCGAAACCTTTTGCAAACCTCGGCGGCCATCAACCCAGGTAACAGCGGCGGCCCTCTGTTAAATCTGGCTGGTCAGGTAATCGGTATCAATACTGCCGTGTCGACCCAAGGCCAAGGTATCGGTTTTGCTATCCCCACCTCGACAGTGCTCCAGATCCTGCCACAGTTGATGAAATATGGCCATGTGATTCGTCCGTGGCTCGGAGTCTTTATTGGTACGGACTCCAAGACGATTGCCAAAGAATACGGGTTGGCGACAGCCACTGGAGTAGTGATTGTGTACGTGGAGCCCAACAGCCCGGCCGCCAAAGCAGGATTGGCCCAAGGAGAAGTCATTACCGCCGTTAATGGCACACCAGTCACTAATGCTAACAGCCTAAAGACCCTCATCGACAAAGAACCCGTCGGCGGCCAAGTCAGCATCACGGTCAATAATCAAGGGCAAACCATAACTAAGAAAGCCACTTTGGGCCAAGAACCCAATGGCCCCATCACTATTCCTTCCAATGCCGGGTTAGGCAACTAACTCCATCTGGCATCGGGACAATCCCGGTGCCAGATGTTTTAAGATGTAGGCTTCTCCATTTCATAGCGAGTAATTTGATAGCCTTCGCGCTGGTAGAGTCGGACTGCATCCTGATTATCGGCAGTCACATAAAGACGGGCAACCGACAGTCCCTGTTGACGTACAAATTTGTGGGCTGCCGCCATGAGCAAACGCCCCAATCCTTGCCTGCGATAGGGTTCACGAACGTAGACTTGGTCAATTGATCCAAATGTCCCCTGCAAATCCATCCGAATCGCCACCCATACAAAACCAATGAACTCATCGCCATCTTCCAGCACAAAAATGCCGTTTTCAAATGGCCTTCGCCCGGCCGCTCTCAGCCTTTGAGCTTGATCCGCTAAAAATGCGGGAGTGCAGACGAACCTGGGAAAGTTTATTTGATATAAGTCACATTGTGCGCCCAACACCATTCGATAATCGTGTTGTGGACGATAAGGACGAACTTCCATTGCCCCGACCCCTTCACTAACACTAAACAATTATTAGTCTGCCTTGGGAGTTCAAATACGTCAATACAAAGGGGGCCGTCTCCACAAAGTGGTACGACCCCAAATTTGTTATATTAAATTCTAAAGTTTTGCCGTCCGTCGCGAGCCCATGGCAACATAAGCTAATCCCGCCACTGCAAAGCTTACATAGTATGAGAGATCGCCCAGTTGTGGATACTGATGGGCAATAAATCCGGTGTAGAGCGTTTGGTCGAAGAATGGAATCGACACCACAATGGCGATTAGCCAAGCCCATAGCCCCGGGCGCACCATACGGCGCGGATCATAGAACATTCCAGTTGTGTATCGCCCACGGTGCACGATCAGAAAATCCATCAAAACTACCGCCACCCAAGGGGACAACCAATATCCCAGCAAAAACAGGAAGTTTTCAAAATCTACGTAATATGCCTTATGTGCGATATACGCCAGTACCCCTCCAGCCAGACCAACGAGCACCGCCGCCAACCAGCGCTTCACCGGAATGTTGACCACCAATGCCGATAAGGATCCAGAGTAAATGTTCAGCACATTAGCGGTGACGGTACCGATAATGACCGCCAACAGAGTAACACTGACCAACCAATGCGGAGTAATTCCTAACAACAAGGCCATAGGGTTGGGAGATCCCGCCGCGGCCGTT
>JAMCTO010000060.1 GCA_023381095.1 Bacillota bacterium | reverse complement strand
GGGGTGAGCACGCTCACCTATATCCGCCGGGTCGCGGTGCCTCTGGCCAAACCCGCGGTGGCCACCACCGTGCTCTTAACCTTCATTGCCTGAGCGGAAGCGGTGCCGCACCCCGCCAGTGTCACCAAACTTACCGCAGCGGCTCCGACAGTCATCAGGGTACGCGAAGATTTTTTCTTGGTTGAGAACATCGATTGTTGATTCACAGTACATCACCAGCCCTTTTTATTGTGTGGGGTGAATCCTTGGTCAAAGGCACCGTTCATGGCTCATTAATCTTTGGCGTTGAGGTCCCCGCCAGCCACTGCTTGCACAATGTATCGCTGGGTGAAACCAAACACCAGTAGAATGGGGGACAGGGCAATGAGAGCCGCGGAGGCCAACTCCCGCCAATTGGCTTCATACGCTTGCATATAGTGGCTTAAGGCTAATTCAATCGGTTGAATTTGCGGGCTATTGGTCATAATTAACGGCCACTGAAACTGGTTCCATGAGGCAATGAAGGTTAAGAGCACGGTGGTGGCCACCGCGGGTTTGGCCAGAGGCACCGCGACCCGGCGGATATAGGTGAGCGTGCTCACCCCTTCTATGCGGGCTATTTCCCCAAAGCTTACGGGGATCTTCTTGAAGAATTGACGGAACAGGAAAATGCCCGAGGTACTGGCCGCAAAGGGCACGACCATCGCCGCATAGGTGTTGAGCATGTGGAGGTGGAACAGCACGACATATTGAGGAACGAGCAGGGCCTGTTGCGGCAACATCATGACACCCAGGATAAGGAAGAAATAAGCAGTCTGCCCTTTGAAGGGGATTTCGGCGAGGGCATACCCTGCTAGGGCACTGGTGGCGACAACCAACACAATGGTAGCTGTAGTGATGCCCACGCTATTCAGTACATAACGCATCCAGTGGGTATGCGTCAGGACGTAGACCATAGGGGCCCAATGAAACAGGGGAACCCAGACCGGCGGCAAATGATAGACGGCGCCGTGATAGCCGGTAGCCAGGACGAGGATCCAGTACACCGGGATGATGAACAACAGGGCCACGGCTAAGCGCACTACGGACCACAACTTCGACGCGCATGGATTTTCCTCCTCTCTCTTCCCGTAAACCCTAACGGTAGAATACGAAACGGTCTGCGAACCATTTTTGTATCAGTGTGAGTCCCAAGATGAGAACAAACAGAATCAGGCTCATCGCTGAAGCTAGCGAGAAATGCAGGTACAAAAAGGCTGTTTGATAGATAAGCAGCGAATCCGTGGTGGTCGAAAAGGCTGGACCGCCTGCCCCACCATGGGGACCTCCCGTGAGGGTGTAGACTTGGGAGAAGGTTTGCATTGTATTAATGGTTGCGAGCACAATCACAAAGAAAGTGATGGGGCCGAGCAGGGGCCATAAGATTCGTTTAAAGACGCGCCACCCTCTTGCCCCGTCCGTTGCCGCCGCTTCCAGGACGGACCGCGGAATCGAAGCGAGCCCAGCCAAAAACAAAATCGTGTACAGTCCCACTGAGTGCCACAACGTGTAAATCATGACGGAGGGCAGAGCCCAGTGCACGCTTTCGAGCCAGTTCGATGGCGGAACGTGAAAAAAGTGCAACACCACGTTGGCCAGTCCGAATTGGGGGTTGAAAATCCAGACCCAGATAATGGATGTCGCCACGACGGGGGTCACGTGGGGCAAGAAAATGAGCGCGCGGCTGAAACCGCCCCCAAAGCGTCCCATGCCTTCCCGCAATAAGAGCGCCAAGGCCAATGCCAAGAGTGTGGTGGCGGGGACGACTGCGACCACATAATAGGCGGTGTTGAGGAGCGACTGCCAGAAAATCGGTTGGTGCAATAACGTGGTGAAGTTTTTGAGTCCCACGAAGGTGCTTTGCGAGGCGAAAATGCTCCAGTGAAAAAAAGCGATATATGCCAAAAAGAGCGCCGGTCCATAAAAAAATATCAAGAAGACCAACAAACTCGGCAGGATCAGTCCATAACCCCAGACCGTATCGCGAAGCTGCTGCCGGGTGACCGACCTGCTGTGCGATTTTGGGCGGCTGTCAGGCTGAGAAGAATCGATGGAAACAGGCCGCGACATCATGGTGTCAGGACCTCCTGGCGGACATCGTCTGGGTCTGGAACAGTGATGCGCGAGCCAGCCTCTCCCGCAAACCAGTGAATCCCGGACCATGGCACCGACAGTCGCGTCTCCTGATGACGTTGAAAGCTCTCCGGTCGGCAGAAACGCAAAGGCAAAAGCGTTGGCCAGCGGTTTAGGCACGATGTCTTCCGGCCGAAACCCCATGTAGATGGTGTGCGATGTGGAGTCTTCCGGCAAGAGGGTGCTGACGGAGGTCGGGAGAGGGATCGGAGTCTCGGGTGAATGCGCGGGGTGGAACCATGCCACATTTTTATCCACAGCAATGCGTCCCGAAACGATGTTCATGGACGGGGAACCAAAAAACTTGGCCACGAAGATGGTGGAAGGATGGGCATAAATCTCCGCGGGGGTCCCAATCTGCTGGATGCGTCCCTGATCCATCACCATAATGCGGTCCGCCATGGTCATGGCCTCTGTTTGATCATGCGTTACGTAAATTGTGGTGATTTTTAGGCGGTCATGGAGCAAGCGGATTTCGGTGCGCATATGATCCCGGAGTTGTGCGTCGAGGTTTGACAGCGGTTCATCCATTAAAAATACCCGCGGATTCCGTACCAATGCTCTACCGAGGGCCACTCGCTGTTTTTGGCCTCCAGACAATTCACCGGGGCGCTTGGGCAGCAACTGCTCAATTTCCAGCAACGCAGCCACTTGCTGAACACGCTGCGCTATCGTGTGCTTGGGCGTCCTTTGAGCCTCGAGACCAAAACTCATATTGCTGAAGACCGACATGTGGGGGTAGATGGCATAGTTTTGGAAAACCATGCCGACGTCGCGGGTATGAGGGGGCCATTGGTCGACGCGCTCGGTATCGAAATAAATTTCACCTTGAGATGGCCGCTCCAGTCCGGCCACGAGGCGGAGCGTGGTCGATTTGCCACTGCCCGAGGGGCCGACTATCACAAAGAATTCCCCGTCAGCGACCTCAAAGCTCAGTGGGGAGAGTACGTCATGTGAACCAAATGTCTTCATGACGCGGCGAAAAGTTACACGGGCCATAATATCCTCCTGTGTGAATAGAGTGGGGCATGAGTGAAACTGCTTACGGGTTTGACTATGGAGGGGAAGAATGAGGAGCCAATTAGAAAGAGATTGCGCTGCAGTTAAGAATAAGTTAAATGGAGTGCATAGTCAGCCCCGTTCAGTCTTGCAGAATATCCCGCATGGTTGAGCCATTTGGTAAAAAAGGTGCCAAAGATGGGCTATAGGTGCATCTGCAAACGTGCAATCGCAGCAAGCGTTAAAGCCTGGTCGGACATGGCTTGCATGTCAACCGTGAACCCTTAAGAACATCAGGCCCAATAACGGTTGCACCATCGTCGACGAGCACGGTACATCCCATCCGTTCCAAGACTTGCCAAAAAGGCAAAATCGGGCTGGATAGTCTGGGGGGTGACGTTGCAGACCCGTAACGGCGGCGCAAGCAAAAAAAGTAGCAGGCGGTCGGCGCATCAGCTTCCAATTCCAGTTCTTGTCCTGCATACCGGCTGGGCTCTACGACTAAGGACGTGAATGAGTCGTGGCTCCTGACCGATGTGCCGAATACCCTCATCAGTTCCATCGTGATATTGACATATGCTGACTGGACTATTCCGCCAGTCACATTAATAGTGACAGGACTCGCAGCATAGGGACTGGCTAACAATACTCCGCTGATGAATTGGCTGGAAATATCTCCTGTTACCTCTACTTGCCCACCCGCCAAGCCTAAACGGCAGGATGTTTTGGATGCGCAAGAAGAGATAGGCGAGTATGACCCAGATGAAGTTCGTCAGGATCAATGCCAAGCCATACTGTACGGCGGGCATGGACTGATCCGTCGAAATATGCAACCGTTTAAACAGCCAGCGCTCGCCGGGCCGAAACATGCGGTCCAGCGATGTCGGCTGAAAGGTGAAGATCCGGTACAGGTAGATCCCCAGCGGCTTGATCAAGACCGCAAAAACCACGATCCCTAACAGGAGGGTGAATCCGGCTTGCCACGTCATTCCTGCCACTCCTTTACTGTAGATCCGAGATTCCTGTTAGAACCGTTCGGGATGGAGCATCACGTAGAGCAGATAGACAAATAACGCGACCGCAACCAGCAAGAGAATCCATTCTTCCATGGGCAGTGCCCTCGCTTTCTGCTAGCATCCAACGAGGTGACGGTCTCCAGGGGGTGCCGGCCGCCTTTACAGCCGGTCCAGTCCGATGAGCAATCCAACACCTGCGGCGAAACACACAATCAGCAGACCCACCATCAAGACATCTGACATCTGTTTGCTCCTCCCTGTGCTGACTCCGTCTGGGAAACAAACTGGGCGTCTCCCGGCGAAATCACTGTCAGTATACGGGGGGCCTCGGCTTCCTACTAAAA
>JAMCTO010000059.1 GCA_023381095.1 Bacillota bacterium | reverse complement strand
TCTTGATATGTTGGGCGCCCCGAAACCGACAAAGCCCCGAATGTTTTGCCGTGAAAGGCGCCGTATGTACTAACGATTTTGGACCTCCCGGTCGCCGCCCGCGCAAATTTAAGAGCTCCTTCCACCGCCTCGGCTCCGCTGTTGCAAAAAAACGAGTATTGCAGATCGCCGGGCGTTAGATGGGCTAATTTCTCTGCCAAATCAATTGCCGGTCGGCTTTCCAACACGCGAGAGGACAGGGTCAGTTTGTCGAGTTGCTGTTTTGCGCGAGCTACAATACGAGGGTGTTGATACCCTTGCACAAATACTCCGTAGCCTCCTGCGCAGTCGAGGTATTGGTTGCCTGCCTCATCCCATAACAAAGCACCCTGTCCATGGTCTTCCACCGCCTCGATGCCAGTAAACCGAAAAATTCGCGCCAATGCCGGATTCATATATTGTTCATATCGGGTTAAGAGGTCCTCTGACACGTCTTTAGTCCTTTCTTTCAGCAAAAATTGTCATGTAGAGCCTACACCAAAGCCGCAGCTAAAACTAGTGGGTCCTGGGCTTCTCTGCCTCAGGACCCACTGAAGCCTACGACGACAATGCTTAGTAGTTAATCGTCCATCGGTTGGGTGAGTTCCCAAAGGTAATCGGATTGAACCATTTGTTTACCCCGCTGATATACGTAGCCGTTTCGTTAAACGTCGACGTCCACGGCATCCAAATCCATGGCAGGTTATCCGCGGCATATTTCAGGTAGGCATCCATCCGAGAGGTAATTTGACTTTGAGTGCCAGGCTCATACGTAGCATTAATCAGATTATCCATCTGAGTGCTCACGTAATCTCCAGAATTGGATCCCGATCCTTCTTTGAACAAACCTCCACCGGTTGGGTAGTAGTCGGGCTGATATGTCCATGACCCATACCATACCATTTGCCAATTGGTGACGTTGGCTTGATCGTTATCCCCAATGAGCGTATCGAACGGCTGCGATTCCAACGTTACCTGAATCCCCTCCTTACCCAAGTCTTCCTTCAGCAATTCTGCCTGGTCCGTCATGGTATTGCTTCCGCTGGTATAGTCGAGTGTGAACGTAAACGGATAGCCCTGGGGACTGGTCATTACTCCGTTGACTAGGTGCCAGCCATGTGATTCGAGCAATTTTACTCCGGCAGCTGGGTTGTATGGAGCTGGATTTTTTATGCTGGGATCGTAAAATACAGTAGGTGGCTTAGCCGGGATCGGACTATATTCCACCACCCCATGGCCATGGTAAAAGCTGTTGATCATCCCTTGTTGATCCACCGCCATCTCAATTGCTTGGCGCACGTAGGGTTGTCCAATCAATTGCGCAAAGTGCCCTGGAGCCTTGGGGCTAAGGTTGGGAATAAAATACGAAAACCCAAACAAATAGGCTGTAGAGAATTTATCTCCCGTTAGCTTGCTGCGCGCGTTCCACATCGAAGGTGGCAGGTATCCGACATTGACGGTTCCTTTTTCCAAGGCAGCAAACTCCGCCGCGGTACTTGCCTCATACTGGTAAATCAGCTTTTTAATCGTGGCCTTATGACCATCATAGTTGGGGTTGGGAAGAAAAGTCCAATATTGGTTATTGGGTTTGGAGTTTTTGGCCGAATACAAAAACGGTCCGTCAACCACCTGATAGTAAGAGTCTTGCGGGGCATTAGATGCCTGGTTGATGAATTTCGCCTCATTGCTCAAGCTCTTGTGAATGTCCCAGACCGCCTTAGGCACTGGGGTCACTTGGCCTAGACCGTTGTGCAAAAACCACTGCGGATTCGAAGGCTGATTCAGCGTCACAATGACCTTATACAGGCCGTCCGCGGTCACACTTTGCCATCGTGTGGGCAATCCACCGATGCCGGCCCCACCATAAGTCCAGGGCGCATTACCCGACGACAAATACTCCAGCAGTTGCATTGTCCACACCACATCAGACGACGTAACCGGGGTACCATTGGACCAATGCCATTTCTTGTGCAAAGTGATGGTATAGACGGTACCGCTGCTATTCCACGTGACATCTGAGGCAATAGACCGTGCGTAGTCTACACCATCGGTTCGGGAAATGTGTATCAAGGGCAAATACATATTGTTGCTCATCAGACTGTTATAATCACTATATGCCGTGTTGGCTTCAATGGGAAACCACCAGTTAGGGGCAATCTGAGCTGGCAATGCGACGATTGCAACATCTCCAATAGGGGATTTAGGCGCGGAGGATGTACTCGTCGACGGACTAGAACCACACCCTGCTAACAGCAACGATGACCCTACAATCGTGGCTGCCGCAGTCGCTACTACACGCTGCTTCATTGTCGAACCTCCTGAAATATTTGGTTCCCGGCAATTGCCGAGCGGACTCATCGTGCTATCTTTTGGCACTCGCCGGCCATCTATTGGTCGGCAAAATCTTAACACCGTGAAGCAATCGATATAGTGATTTACGTGATATCCGGGCGCTAATTCGACATGAATTCGAAATTCTCCTTCTTTACTTAGGCAAGACCAGCCAGAAATTTCTCAGTCTTGCCGCGCGCAGTAAAACCGTCATCTCATTTACTGGTTTTGAGGACCCCACTACCGTTTGACAGTTAGGAGACAAAATCCATGGCAAACTTCCGAGGATGGGATTTATGTGCGGAATTACTGCGAAGAGAGTCAGTGTCTAACGCGTACCGGTGATTGTCACAACCAGCGCCGCTGCCTAAAGATAGCCAACAAGGTCAACGACATAACCACCACCACGCCGACTATTAGAAAGAATCCCCAAGGATGATGCTGCCCCGGAAGGTAATCAAAATTCATTCCGTACAAGGCGGCGACCAACGAAGCAGGAACAAACAGGACGGTGACCAACGTAAGTTTTTTGACAATTTCGTTGAGACGATTGGACACGCTGCCTAAATAGATGTCGAGCGCGGAATTCACCAATTCGCGATAAATATCAGCGGAATCAAATAGACGGATCACATGGTCATACAGTTGGAAACTCCATTCTGTCCTAGAAGATTGGTTTAAATCGCTATCCCAATAACGCACCAATTGATAACTAACGTCGCGTTCTGATGCCAAGATATGCCTTAATTTCAATATTTCCCGTTTCAATCGGAAAATTTCCTGTTGAATATGCGCCTGTCCTGCCGACGCACTAAACACGTCGTGCTCAACTCCAGCTAATCGATCATTAAACACGTCTAATACGGTAAAAGTATCTTCAACCAACTCGTCTAATAAGTAGTAGGTCAGGGTATTACTGTCATATTCCGAGTCAGAATGCGCCGTAATTTTTTCGGTTACACGATCTAAAGCCTTCAACGATATTGTACTCCAACTAATGACGCCAGACGATTGCACTGCCAAGTGCACCGGCACCACTTCAAGCATCTGTGAATGATCGCCAATTTTAAACCCGTAGAACCGCACATAATAAAACGCCGCATAACGATCAAACGTGGCCCGGTAGCTTTCGTAGGGTACTGGTAGCGAAATTCGGCGTGACGACAATTCCTGGGCCAGTTCCGATTCCGGCGGATTCACCAAATGTGTCCAGCTCACCTTTTGGTGTTGGTTTCCCGACAGCCGTAAAACCTCTTTATCCACAACAACACCCCATGCGCTATCCTGTCCCGGCGTCAATCGAATTATGCCGATTTTTCACGGCCGGGTTTGCTTCATGGAATCCATACAAAGCGCGGCTTTCCCCCATCTCACAACCCTCTCCCAGCCATTCCAACAACTGCAATTGACTTTTGTCGGTTCGCGTCCCTATAATACACTGTCAATAATATTTCAAGCTATTACGATGGTCTTTCTTCTTTAAATATTGCAACAACGCACATCGAAGGTTTCAACGGACTGTCCAACGTATTGTATTTATCCGGCTAGGAGAGAATGCGCATGATACCTGAGACCCTCACCGAGGCGGTGACAGAGGCGCCGATACTGGATAAGCGAAGCCGATCCCGCGAGTGGCAGGCCTTCCGCCGCAACCCGCTGGCCGTTGCCGGTGTGTTCGGTTTGGTATTTCTCATTTTGTTCAGTTTTCTCGGCCCTTTGATTTACCATGGCAGTACCACTGCTCCGCACCTGCTCACCACCCTGCAGCCACCGTCGGCACGGTTCCCTTTAGGCACGGACAGCTTAGGCCGCGACAACCTCGCCCGCATGATGGTGGGGGGACAATTATCATTGGAGGTCGGATTTGCCGCCGCATTTATGGCCACTTTTATCGGCGTGGTGTATGGGCTCATTAGCGGAATGGCCACCAAATGGGTAGACGTGATACTCATGCGGGTGGTCGACATTTTTATCGCCATCCCCAGTTTGTTCCTGTTGCTGTTTGTCGATTCCGTCTTTCATCCCAGTGCGGCGCTTTTGGTCATTGTGATTGGATCCTTGTCCTGGTTCGCAATGGCCCGTATGGTCCGGTCCGAGGTCCTTACCCTCAAACGGCGAGACTATGTCGAAGCCGCGCGCGCGGTGGGCGCCAGCAATTGGCGGATTATGTTTCGCGAGTTGCTACCTAATGTCATGGGTGTGGTGGTGGTCAATGCCACCTTTCAAGTCGCAGATGCCATTTTGACCGTGGCCGGGCTCAGTTTCTTAGGATTGGGTCTCCCGCCGCCGACACCGAACTGGGGGGAAATGCTCTCGTCGTCCATGTCGTATATGTTTCAAAATGCCTGGTGGTTGATTTACCCTCCCGGGATAGCCATTTTGATCGTCGAGCTGTCGGTGAACTTTATCGGCGACGCCTTGCGTCAAGCGTTTGATCCGCGCCTCAGAAAGGCCTGAGGAAGGAGGAGCGATTTCGTGTTCAAATTTGTTTTGCAACGGTTGATTCAATCCATTCCCTCCATGATAGGCGTGACCATCATCGGCTTTTTCTTGGTGCACATCGTGCCGGGAGGTCCGGCCCAAGCCATGCTTGGACCCAAGGCCACACCGCTGCGCATTGCCCAAATTAATCGGGAGTTCGGCCTCAATAAGCCGTTGCCCGTCCAATATATCCATTGGCTGGGACAGTTGTTGCAGGGGAATCTCGGCGTCTCTTACTACTACAACGAATCGGTCTGGTCGCTAATTATGACCAACATGCCGAGAACCCTGTCCATTGTGGGAATCGGCATCGTGATTGCCCATGTGGTATCGATTTTGTTAGGCAGCGTCCAAGCGTACTTTCATGATACCAAGTTTGATTATGGGATGACCGCGCTGACCTACTTTTTTTACTCAATGCCCTACTTTTGGCTGGGGATTATCATCATCCTCATCTTTAGCATTAATTTGGGCTGGTTCCCCAGTGGAGGCTTGTCCAACCCTTTGAACCCCAACCCCGGTTTTGGCTCCTGGGCTGCCCATACCACTTTGCCGGTGTTGACCCTAGTGCTCGGCACAGTGGCCGGATGGGGCCGTTACATGCGTACCTCGATGACGGAGCACTTGGTGCAAGACTATGTTCGCACTGCGCGAGCCAAAGGGCTCAAGGAGTCGGTGGTCGTGCTGAAACACGCATTGCGCAATTCTGTCCTGCCCTTGATTACCCTATTAGGGTTTGCTTTGCCTAGTTTATTCTCCGGGGTTTTGCTCATCGAGGTTATTTTCAATTATCCCGGGATGGGCCTCCTCTTCTGGGACGCGGCCAACCAACGCGACTACCCGATTATCATGGGGGTCGTGGTCATTACCGGATTTCTCACCATCATCGGCAATTTGCTCGCCGACTTGCTCTATGGTTTGGTGGATCCCCGTATTCAATATAACTAAGATGCAGCCATTGGCCCTGTCATGCGTAATTGGTGGCGGGGCATCGCTGTTGTGGATGGTATAATGACGTTATGAAAATCCGTCCGGCATTGCCTCAACTGGGAGCGCTTACCGCAACGGTCTTCCTGGCAGGATGTGGAGCCCCCCATATTACGTTGCCCCGGCAAGGCAACATTTTGCCCCGCCCAACCTTAAATATTGTGGCCCAAGGCTCCTCAACATTGAATCCTGTGGTCTCTTATGATAATTCACCTGCGGCGGCAATAGATCAACTGATGTGGAACGGTTTGGTAAATATTGCTCCCAACGGCATTGTCATCCCTGATCTGGCCATGCATTGGACCATCTCCAACCGTTACCAGGAATTCGTCATGGCCCTGGACCCACGGGCCAAGTGGTGGAACGGCCGACCCATTACTGCGCATGACGTCGTGTGGACTTACCAATTTTATCAGAAACGATACAGCGGTTTTCGCGGCTATCGCGCTTTGGACCGTTTGATCCAGTCGGTATCTGCGGTGTCCCCCACCAAAGTCGCGTTTCGCTTGAGCCATCCGGATCCCGGATTTCTAGCCGATTGGGCATCCCAGGGATCTGGTGTTTTCATTTTGCCAGCGTTCGCATTGGATTACCTGCCGATCAGCCAAGTCGTAAAAGCCAAAGCGTTGAGCGATCCGCTAGATTTCATTGGTACGGGCGCATTTCGACCTATTTCCCGGTCCTCCAACTATTTGGTCCTGCGAGCGGTACCCCGATATTTCGAGGGCACACCCAAATTTTCATATATTTTATGGCGCACTTCCCCTCCCCGCCGTATGACAAGGCTCTCAGCCATTTTATGGTTAACGCCTTCAACATCCAAAAATCCGGCCTTGAAGCCTCTCTGGTCCGAAGATGGTCGCTACTGGATGCTGCTGGCCAATATGCATAACGGGATATTACGCAATAACCAAGCTCTTAGAGGACTTTACCAGGGGCTAGATCGATCCGCCATTGCCCGACTTGGCAATGGCCAAATCGCCAATGGGCCGCTCCCTCCCTCCAATTGGTTTGCCAACCCGTTACTGAAACCTCCAGCCTTTAATCCTCAAGCGGCGACCACCGCAACGGCATCCTTTAGGCACCATGTGATGCCAATTTTGGTAGACCGTGGCCATCCCCGAGAAGTGTCAGCGTGCCGGATGATCACCCGCCAAGGAAATAGTCTGGGGATCACCTTTAGCTGCAATCCGCAACCGAAAAAGATATTTTACTCCGATCTGGAACACAGTCGATTTGTCTGGGCATTAGTCAACCGTCCTGCATCGCCGGTGGGCTGGGTGTTTTCCCAGTACTACGAGGGATTAACCCCTCCTTTAGGGCAAAACCTCGGCAGTTACAGCAACCCTGACACCAATCGGGCGTTACTGTCGACCGTAGACACCATGGAGAACACTCAGCACATGATAGCTCTTTACCAATTGCAAGACGCCTTGGTGAAATATCCTCCCGGCATCTTCTTAGCGTGGCCGGAAAAAGCCGTTTGGGTCAGCAGCAATTTCAGTGGATACCAGCCCAATCCCTATGTCGCTTTTTATCAACCGCAATCGTGGTATCTGATACCGCCAAAAACCGCCAAAAAAGCCGGAGGCTAAAACCCCCGGCTGGTGCCATCGCTAAATGATGATACAAATAAGGCCGCCAGAGCCTTCGTTGATGATGCGCTGCAAGGTTTCCTGCAACTTTTCCTGGGCATTTTCCGGCATCTTAAAGAGCTTGGATTGAATGCTTTCCCGAACCAAGTCATGGAGCGATTTGCCAAACAAATTTGTCTCCCAAAGGCGCTTGGGATCATCCTCGAATTGCTCCATCAAGTATTGCACTAATTCGTCTGCCTGTCGCTCGGTCCCGATAATAGGCGTGATTTCTGTCTGGATATCGGCGCGAATCATGTGAATGGAGGGCGCTGTCGCTTTAAGCTTGACGCCAAACTGCGCCCCGCGACGAATCGGTTCCGGCTCTTCCAGCACCAGCTCGGTTAAACTTGGTGCTACCATGCCGTAGCCCGTAGCCCGTACTTCACGGATAGCTTCTTCTACTTTGTCCCATTCCGACTTGGCAGCGACATATTCCCTCCATAATTTCATGATGTCGCCCCGTGCAGCTACATGCCGGTCGGCCAATTCTCCCAGTACACGATAATACAATTCATCGCGGGCACCCACAGAAATTTCTGCCACTCCTGTCCCTAGATCCATATGGGTTAGCCGCACTTCGTCGGCATAGTCATAGCTGGCCAAACCGCGGACCGCCGGATCGACATCCCGCAATCGTTGAATGCTGGCCCGCGCTTCTTCCAACGATAATTCAAATTGCTTGCGCAGCCAATGGCTGGTTGGCAAGGCCTCGACCCAATCCACCAATTGAAACTGGATTTCGGCAACCGGAAATTCGTACAGTACTTGTTCCAATACTTGGGCAATATCTTCCTGACGCAGTTCCAAACAATTAATGGGCAGTACCGGTACGTCATACTGCTCCGATAAGTCCTGTGCCAACTGTGTCGTCTCTTCTGCGTAAGGCTGGGCCGTATTCAGCACCACCACGAATGGCTTTGCCAATTCTTTCAACTCACCGACTACGCGTTCTTCCGGCGCGACAAACACCTCACGCGGAAGGTCGCCAAAACTGCCGTCAGAGGTCATTACCAAACCAATCGTGGAATGATCCGTAATCACTTTCTGAGTACCGATTTCGGCTGCTTCTTCAAATGGCATGGCTTGGTCCGACCATGGTGTCATCACCATGCGATCGCCTTCTTGTTCGGTATACCCCAGTGCGCCACTTACTGCATACCCCACGCAATCTACCAAACGCGCGCGAAACGAAATCGCCTCGTTGAGGTGGATTTCTACTCCATCGTCCGGGATAAATTTGGGTTCTGTAGTCATCACGGTGCGCCCGGTACCGCTTTGCGGCAGGGAATCCACAGCTCTCTCGCGTTCATTAGGATCGTCAATGGCAGGCAAAATCATTCGTTCCATAAAACGCTTGATAAAAGTGGACTTGCCGGTGCGGACCGGACCCACGACACCTAGATACACATCGCCGCCAGTTCGTTCGGCTAAGTCCTTAAACAGGTCAAACTTCTCCATCCTTATGGTTCCCTCCCTTGTTTGCTGCCAAATGGGTTGGCGCCGGTCCTCGCCTTGTCCCGGGATCACCCTATGAATGACAGTAGCAGGATATGAGGAAACTCGTAAGATAATGCCAGGGTTTGGAAAAGAAATTTGCCTTAGGGGTCTGACTCTCCCACAAACGCTCGAGTCATTAACTTGACCACTGCATGAGACACCTCTGTTCCCTGGAATATATCCACCACTGCGTCAGTGATGGGAAGGGGTACGGCTAAACGTTGACCCAATTCTTGTGCTGCATAGGCAGTGGGTACCCCTTCTACCACCATTTGGGTACTGTGTAAAATATGGTCCAAGTCCAAACCTTTACCGAGTTGCTCACCACACCAGCGGTTTCGTGAATGAGACGAGGAAGCGGTCACCACCATATCTCCTAATCCCGACAATCCGGCTAAAGTCGTCAGTCGTGCGCCCAACCGCACTGCTAAACGCCCCATTTCATGCAGGCCCCTCGTCATCAGAGCGGCCTTGGCACTGTCCCCCAGTCCCGATTGATGTGCGATCCCGACTGCAATCGCCAGCACATTTTTTAAGGCGCCGCCCAGTTCCACTCCGACCCTATCTGGTTGATGGTACAAGCGCAAGTTAACCCGTCCCAATCGCTCCGTCCACTCTCCAAACGCCTGCTGGCTGCAGGCAACAGCCGTCGCCGCAGGAAGGCCTTGACTAATATCAAAAGCCAAGTTAGGGCCGCTGAGCACGCCCAGGGCGCCATCCTTATCATCACCCCATTCATCCTGCAACACTTCGGACATACGTAGGTGGGTGCCGATTTCTAAGCCTTTGACCGCAGATAGTACCCGCAAATCCCGATGCACCCATGGTCGCAGTTGGCGTGCCACTAGCCGAAGGTGCTGGCTCGGCACCACAATGATCCAGTGCGCCGAGGAAACCGCGGCGGTCTCGAAATCCATTGTGGGGATTACTCGGCGATGCAATATCAGATGGGGCAAAAATTCCGGATGCTGGCGTCTTTCCAATAATGCATGATAGACTTCTTTCCGGCGACAATAGAGGGAGACTCGAGCACCCGACCGGGCAGCAACGTCCGCAAGCGTGAGCCCCCAGTTCCCCGTGCCGAAAACGGCGACTGAGGGCGTATTGTCAGTCATTGTCCCGAATGCGCTTGGTGCGAGGTCGAAAGGTAAAATGAACCGGACTCCCTGCAAAGCCAAACTTTTCTCGCAGTCGATTTTCCAAATATCGCTGATAACTAAAGTGCAGCAAATCAGGATCATTGACAAAAAACACAAAGTGCGGAGGTTTGGTTTCGACTTGGGTCACATAATAGATTTTCAGCGCGTGACCTTTATCTGTGGGAGGAGGATTGAGATGCACCGCTTCTTGAATGAGACGATTTAAGGGATGAGTTTCCAGCCTGGTGGTAAATGAACGATAGGCTGTGGTTACCGTTGGCCATATTTTGTCAAGATTCCAGTGGTTCACCACAGAGATTGGCCTAACCGCCGCATAGGGGATAAATTTCAACTGTTCTCGGGCTTCTTGTTGCAGTGAAGTGGTTGCGCCTTTAATCAAGTCCGCCTTGTTCAACAATATGACCACGGCTTTTCGACTTTGCGCCACTTGTCCGGCAATGCGCTGATCTTGCGCACTGATAGGCTCGTTAGCGGCCAGCATTAACAACACCACGTCGGCATGACGAATCGCTTCCAAAGTACGTTGCACAGTCTTTTCCTCAAGTTGCTGGGAAATTCTGCTTGGACGACGCAGCCCCGCGGTATCTAGCAAAACGTAGTCTTGATCTTCATAACGGATAAATGCATCTACCACGTCGCGGGTGGTCCCTGCAATCGGTGTGACTAATGTACGTTCATACCCGATCAGAGCGTTAAGCAACGAGGATTTCCCCACGTTGGGGCGGCCTGCCAATGCCAGTCGGATAGGTTTTTCCTCTTCCGCCGCTTCATCCATATCATTTGGTGGCAGCAACTCCACCACCCGATCCAGCAAATCACCAACCCCAGTACCGTGCAATGCGGAAATCCCCATAGGGTCTCCAAGTCCTAAATCGTAAAACTCAGCCCATCCGGACTTTAAGCTCTCCGCCTTATTTACGGCCAACACTACCGGCTTTCCGCTGCGCCGCAAGATATCGGCAATGTCCAAGTCTACTGCGGTAATGCCTTGCTTGACGTCCACAACCAAAACAATTACATCGGCTTCCGCTATGGCACGGTTGGTTTGTTGGCGGGTCATGGTCAGCAAAGTATCCTGATCATCCGTCCAAATACCGCCAGTGTCCACCACCGTGAAGGAAACGCCATTCCAATCAGTATGTTCGTAAAGGCGGTCCCGAGTGACCCCGGGATAGTCCTCCACAATTGCTCGGCGCGTTTGTGTAATTCGATTAAACAAGGCCGATTTGCCAACATTAGGTCGACCTACCAGCGCCACCACTCCCACAGCAATCCCCCTCTTCTTCCTAAGGGATTATCCCAGGCATTGAAAGTCCGGTCAAGCCGGGCCTCGTCTGGAACTCCATTGAATCCGCACCCACCCTATGGCCCAACTGCATAAACCCGCCAACAATGCCGATGTTAAGTCATGAGAACCCAAACTCCAATGGCCACCGCGTACCGCGGCAACCCACCCCGAGGACAAGATGTCCGCTCCCAAAGCCACCCCTAACGAGGAAACCGGATCTTCCGTCACCAGCCCCGAAGCTAAACCCAAACCCAAAGATTCCGGCACTAAAGGCGTAAAACGAACCGCTTGATATGAGATCAACGGTGCCACCATACGTATTAATGTGAACACCATGGCCAAACTCAACCACCGATACCACCAACGCAGCCCGCCACACCAAATACTCCAGACCAAAGTCATAAGCCCCAGCCATAGCAATCCCGCATTTACCGTACCGTCAGCAATGGGCACTGCATTCCACACCATACCCAACACCACTACCATGACGGCACCAAGCATTGTCATAATATACGCCTTTAAGGGCAGTTTCCAATACTGGCGCCCAAATCCAGAAAGCGCTAAAATAACCGCTGCCAACCAAAAACAGTCCGTCCGTAATTCCGCCATTTCGTCACCCGCTTCGATCCCATAGATTCTGATATTATTAGTGTGAGCGGACGGACCACAAAGTATAGGATGTTGGACAAAATCCATTAATGAGTACTTCAGGGAGGTTTGTATGCCCTCATCATTGCGTTGGGCGGTACGCGCGGCATTCGTCGCCGCAATCACAGCTCTAGGCGCGATTACCGCTATTACTGTTCCCGGTCTCTCGATGGTACCATTTACCTTCCAGGTATTCGGCGTGTTTTTGGCTGGCGGGATCCTGCCGCCAAAATGGGCCGCTTTAAGTCAAATTGTTTATATCGGACTCGGGGTCTTAGGCGCTCCGATTTTTGCGGAGGGAGCCCGAGGCATTGCAGTGTTCATTGGCCCCTTTGGCGGATATTTGTGGGCTTACCCTATTGCCGCTTGGCTCATGGCTCTGTTGGTGCAACACAGCCGTGGTAAGCTTCGGTTGTTCATCGGTATGATCATTGCATTGTTGCTGATTTATATCGGCGGTATAGCGGGACTCATGCTCATCACCAAGGCGTCCTTGAGCCATGCACTTTTAGAAGGGGTCGTTCCGTTTATTGGTTGGGATGTGCTTAAAGCCGTGCTGGCATGGCCGATTATCGGGCAAATGCATCGATGGGTAGAAAAACAGTCTGAACCAGACAAGCTTTCTGCTTAAATCCACCCCAAGAGAGCCGCTAACTTGCGGCTCTCTTTAACGAGTGTTACGATTCCGGATTTTCGTCATCCCAGTCACCGGCATGATAAGCAGTCATATGTTGATTCGGGGAAGATTCTTGGGTAGTGTCAGATGCCGGCTCCATCCCAGCCGCTATCATCTCGTCAGCTTCCTTTTTGGACAACGAGATTTTTTTATGCTCAGGATCCACCCGCAAAACTTTTACCACCAGGTTATCGCCCACCGACACAACATCGGCCGGCGCCCCTATCCGATGCGAGGCCAATTGAGAGATATGAACCAATCCGTCGACACCCGGTTCTAGTTCCACAAAGGCTCCAAAAGCAGCAATGCGCACTACCCGGCCTCGGTACAATTGGCCCTCCTGGTAGCGGTCGGCAACCGTTTCCCAAGGATTGGGGGAGACTTGGCGCAGTCCTAAGGAAATCTTGTTGCGTTCAGGATCCAAACGCAAAATCTTGACGTCAACCTCTTGCCCCACCTCGAGCACTTCAGACGGATGATTAATGCGTCCCCACGATATCTCGCTGATATGCAATAAGCCATCGACCCCGCCCAAATCCACAAAAGCCCCAAAGTCGGTCAAACTCTTTACCGTACCATGAACCACTTGCCCTTCAGAGATCGAATTCCATACCTGTTCTCGCCGTTGTTTAGATTGTTCTTCAATGGCAATCTTCCGGGACAAGATCACTCGGCGCTTATTGCGCTCGAGTTCGATGACGCGAACCGGAACCGTTTGACCCAAAAACCCGTCAAGTTCAGCCACATATCCTCGGGCCACATGAGACGCTGGAATAAATCCCCGCATTCCCACGTCCACCACCAAGCCGCCCTTGACCACCTCAACCACGGGGGCTTCGATAATTTCTCCCGAACTTTGCAACGCCTCTAAGCGAGCCCACGCTTCGACCTCGTCGGCGCGTTTCTTGGAAAGCTTGAGCGTGCCTTCCTCGCCTTCGTAGCCGATAACAAATACGCGGATGACGTCTCCCAACTGAACCACGTCTTCGGGACGATCAATTTTGCGATGGGTTAAATCTTGCAGATGGATTATGCCATCCGATTTGCCGCCCACGTCAACCAGCACCGAATCCGATGAAATGTGGACAACGGTTCCTTCAACGACCTGCCCCGGATGAACATCCTCCAGTGCCACAAATGCCATAGACTCCTCCATATTAAGGGATTCGTCCGCCTCTAGCTCGTGGTTAGAGTCCGTCGCCTGTTTGCGTTCATCCATATTGGCTTCCCCCTTGTCACGCCTTTACCATGCGACAAATCGCGTCGCATACTCTTTTACATATTACACTCTAAGCAACCAGTTTCCAACAATTTTCCGATTTCTAAACCAGGCCTTATGAGATGAATGAACGTGACTTAGGGTCCCCCCGAAAATGTAGCCCCCGGAATTTGTTCCGCGATTTTTTGCATTACCAGAAGTTGGGCGTCTTCACGGTTTAAGTCCGGAGGAATTCGAAATGGCTTGCCCACCGAGTAGCGAATGGTCTTGCGAAATCCATACTCGCCGCTAATCCCTACCGGAAGCACCCAGCAGTTTGTCTTCTGCGCCAAATAGACCACTCCGGCCCGGGCTGCCTGCAATTCCCCGGTCTCACTGCGATGTCCTTCAGGAAAGATCATCAGTGCCTGCCCAGAGGACAAAATATCCAAAGAGCGGCGAATGGCTTTGCGATCTGGATGCCCGCGGTGTACCGGATAAGCCCCTAAGCTGGCAATAAGCCAGCCAAAGGGGCGAAATCGAAACAACTCCGCTTTTGCCATAAAGTAAACACGGCGTGGCATCAAAGTGGCCGCCATAGGAGGATCCGCCACACTTTTGTGGTTCAACGCAATCATCAACGCATCGTTCAGAGGAACATTCTCCAAGCCGATGGTTTCTATCCGGCAATAAAGAGAAAAAATTTCCCGAGCAATCCAATAAACCACCCAATAGTAAATCATTCACCTACCACGCGGCGGAATACCGACAGCATCTCGTCCACCACGTGATCCACCTCCAAGTTGGTGGTATCAATCATTACTGCATCAGTTGCTCGGGCAAGTGGCGCAACCGCCCGGGTACTGTCAAGCCGGTCTCGGTGGTCGATTTCCTGGGCTAGGACGTCCACCGCGACCTGATAGCCTAATCGTGCCAAGTCCTTCTGCCGCCGTCGGGCCCGGGCCTCTAAAGATGCGGTTAGGAAAAACTTAACGTCCGCTTCTGGCAATACGTAAGTGCCGATATCCCGGCCATCCATAACCACCCCGCCGTGTTCCGCCAACTTTCGGAGCCGCCGTACCATTTCCACGCGGACGCTGGGATACCCCGCTACAACCGACACGCTGGCGTTCACTTCCGGGGTGCGCAAGTATGGTGTCACATTTTCCCCATCTACCAATACTTCTGTCTGCCCGTCCCGGCCACGGTACAAGTCGATCACAGTATGGGTCAGCAAATCCTCAAGACTTGATTCATCGCGCAGATCTACTCCATGCCGCAGTGCCTTATGAGCCAATCCGCGATACATCGCGCCAGTATCCATATAGAGTAGTCCCAACCGTTCCGCCAATTTTCGGGCGACTGTGCTCTTACCGGCCCCGGCAGGGCCATCCACCGCGATAATCGGCTGCCGGATAGACCCTGCTGTCATGAATCGCGTGAAACCTCCTGGCTTGCCAAGTCTTCGCGGAGCACTACGGCCCGCTCTAAATACACATGCTGCACCGCGGCTTGAGGCACATCCAGTTCCGCATGCATCAATACCCTAATCGTCTTCGGCAATCCATGGGGCACATCCAGTTCCCGCATACAAATCACCGGTACATACCTCCAGCCCACTAACCGAGCTGCTTCAGCCGGAAACGTTGCATTCAAATCCGGAGTCAATGTAAAACAAATACTGGACATCGCCTCAGGGTCCACATGATTTTGTTCCGCCATAGCAACAATTAGGGTTCTGGTATGGTCTAGAATTTCCTTGGCATCGTCACGCTCCACCGTGGTTGCCCCGCGAATTCCTCGTATCACGAATCCTTAGCTCCCTTAAACAATTTGTTGACTGCTGTGAGCGGCCCGCTCTCACAGCCCTCAATAAAGCCGTGATCTGGTCTTTATAATCGTTGCTCGTTTTTCGCTTCCGACCGAATCCGGTCCTGACAGGTGCGACAAATAAAAGGATGTTGCGGGGACTGCTTCATTTGCTCGTACTCCGCACTCCAGGTTTCCAAGATCACGGACTTGCCACACACTTGGCACTTTACTTCCATTGTCCCGAACCTCCCTTTGTTTCGTGCCATTGTCAGCATTTGATACAATCTCCTGGTGTAAGGAGGATAGACATGACCACTCGACAATATCCCGGCGCATCGCTCGACAAGCAGCGCGTCCATGACCTTTTAAGCTCCATGTCTAGTGCTATTGTACAGCACGGCCGCGATTACGTGTACCAGGAAAGAGTGTCCCACGCTCTGCATGACTCACGTTTTCTCTTGGCTAGACTTCACGGTTATCAAGATTCCTATGTACCATTTTGCATCGTACAACCTGCCGGTCTGGAAGTGGGCTGCACCTGCAACCGCTCCCAACCCTGTGCCCATCTGGCCGCCTTATTATGGCAATACGTAACGCGTCCCGACGCATTTATGCCGCCACCTCCAAACCTCTTGTATCAAGATGACCCAATAATTCCGCGTTGGGCAGCCGGTCAGTTTCCCTGGCACTTGGTATACCCGCAAAAACCCATTTGGCAACAACCCTGGGACGACACTAAGAGTCTCGCCTTTTGGGTGCAAGCCAGCGAACAACTGCGCACCATTCGTCGTTGGACTGATTCCCAACTGGCCCGGGTACTTCCCCAACTTCATCCCTCTTGGGTTCAACAGCCTGCCTGGCGCTCATGCTGGAGTCAACTTATCATAGAGCATTGGAACAAATTGACCCAAGCTTCTTTTCCCTATTGGTGGGCCCTGGGGTTGCAAAATCCTTCAATTCCACTAGATCCCTTGTGGCCCGCATTTTCTCCGTTGGCAAGCGAGGCATGGCTTAATGCCGCGCTAAACACTCTGGCGGATAGCCGGATGGAGGCGTCATCCCGCTTTTCCATCCTGATTGATGTAGCATCGGAATCAGGGCTCCGGTGGGTAGAAGCCGCCATTGCCTTAGACCCCCCCATCGACCCTTGGAAGTTGCTGACCGCCAAGATATTGGTGCGCCGCGATAAGCGGGACCAAGCGGTTCAGCTTTTGCGAGCAACATGGCCTGACTCGGTCCAAGGGCAACGTGAGGTCAGACGTCAGTTATTGGAGTGGCTACCGCCGGAACAACAGCTCCCGTATCTAGTGGCCGAATGTTTGGAATCACCGGATTGGAGCTGTCTAGAGGCACTCAGACCCCTCTTGGAAACCGACGCCTGGCAGGCACTGCTGCAAGCCAAAAGGGAGCGCTTTAACCCAAACGCAGCACCAAACGTTCCGAGGGAGTAATTCCAGGTATCCGCCCTCTCTTGGCGACAGGCTTTTGGTTGACGGTTTTCAAGTCCATGGTCATATCCAGAGGTTCGGCCGCAGCAATATAGCTTCCCACCCCAAAGCCGGTGACTCCAGCCGCTTTTAACGGTCCAATACGCTCGGGTGTCAACCCGCCCGATACAAAAATCCCGATATCGGGAAATCCTGCCTGAGCCAACCGAATCCGCACTTCCCGAACCAAATCCGGGGTCACTCCGCCCCGCTCCCTGGGGGTATCCAGCCGTATTGCGTGGAGCGAGGGCCCTAATGCCTTTGCCACTCTAATAGCTTCTTCCGCCTCGTCTTTAAAGGTATCCACCAATACTACCCTGGGAGCAGTGGATGGCATCACGGCGTCATACGCCAAGGCAGCTTGTACAGTATCTCCAACCATCAGCAGGAGTGGCAAAGGCATTGTGCCCGAAGGAATTTGGCCCGCCTGGCGGGCGCCTAAAATGCTGCTCGCGCCTTGGGCTCCTCCCACCAGTGCCGCACGGTCCATCACCGAGGCCACTGCCGGATGCAAATGACGTGCACCAAACGAAATCACTGGAACCGGATCCGCTGCCTGCACAACCTCGCGGGTGGCCGTAGCCCACCCTGACGACGATGCCAGTATCCCTAACAGTGCGGTTTCATAGAGACCAAAATCACCGTAGCGGCCCGTAATTCTCATGACCACCTCTTTAGTTTCCACCAGGCTCCCCTCAGGCAACGCCTCAACCTTGACATTCAAAGGTGCCAACAACGCTAAAGTCTCTTCAATTCCGGCTAACACTCCAGCACGGTTGGCAAATACTTCAGCAGTCACGACATCTTCTTTGAGCCCCAAGTGGTCTAATATTTGCTGAGTACCAACAAAATATACGTCAGCGGTGAGGCCGGCCCGAATTTCCTCGGGTGTCGCGGACCGAATGCCGCGATCGGGGGGTTGATAAACTGAGACGGCCTGTATGGTGAGGTCGCGAGCTTCGTTCATCTCCAATTGCTCTCCTTCGTGAATTAATCGCGCGTTCTTCAAGTGGCCGCGAGGCTTCTTGCAGCGCTTTCACTTCTGCATGGGTCAACGGGCGAAATCGTCCCGGCTCCAAGCCCTCGATAGATAAGGGTCCATATTTAATCCGGGTTAGCTCCAACACCGGATGGCCAATCACCTGGAAAATACGTCGCACTTCGCGCTTCATGCCTTCGGTCAGAGTCAACCGCACTAAAGTGCGATCCGCTTCCCTCTTCACCACCTGAAGATTATGAGCATGAGCCATCCCCTCATCCAAGGGAATCCCGTCTCGAAGGCGTTCCAAATGGGTCGCTCCGGGTCTGCCCTGCACCCAAGCCTCGTAAACTTTAGGAACTTGAAAGGAGGGGTGCATTAATCGATGCGCCAAAGTCCCGTCATTGGTCATCAGCAGCAAGCCTGCGGTGTCCCGGTCCAGACGGCCTACAGGGTATAGCCGACCCCAAGTGGAGGGGAGGAGATCCGACACCAAGTGTTGAGCATGGCGATCCTTCAGGGTCGTCGTGTAACCCACCGGTTTGTTCATTAACACATATCGTTTTTGTGCTTCGACCGAGGAGACCGGTCGGCCATCGACAGTAATGTGGTCCACGCTGGGATCTATGACCATACCCAATGTGGCCTTTGCGCCATTGACTTCTACGCGACCCGCACCAATCCACTGCTCAACCGTTCGACGCGACGCCAACCCCGCGCGCGCCAGCACCTTTTGAACCCGCTCTTCCATGCCCTTTACTCCGTCAGCTCAAAAATGCACTCAATTTCCACTGCAGCATCGAGGGGCAATGCGTTGGTCCCCACTGCCGAGCGGGCATGCCGGCCCATGTCGCCAAAAATCTCTTGCAGCAAGTCGGAAGCCCCATTAATCACCTGAGGTTGCTGATGAAATGTATCATCGCTCTGGACAAAGCCTAATACCTTAACCACCCGTTTGATGCGGTCAACACTGCCGGCAGCCGCCGCTGCCACACTAATGCAATTGAGGATAGACTGCCTAGCGGCCGCCACCGCATCCTCCACCGAAACGGTGTCTCCTACCGCACCTTGAGCTACTAAAACTCCGTCTTTTAACGGTAATTGCCCTGAGGTAAAGCACAGATTGCCGATAATCACGCTGGGAACATAAGAGGCAACCGGCTTTGGAGGTTCAGGCAATTCTATACCCAAAGCCATAAGCCGTTCGCCAGTGCGTTGAATTTGTGACATCCGAATCCCCCCGACTCATACTGCTCTGCCAACCACATATGTTTAGGATAGCCGGTCCCCACATTCCTATCCAGCAACTATCCATGGTTCGCGGATCAGTATACCAGGAAGTGGCGGACACTGGCACCTATCAATAACCATGAAGAGGCGGGTTGTGGCTATGAGTTCTGTACTCATTGATACCATTTCCATCTGGGCCATCCCATTTTTGATAGGATTTATTCCGTTGTTTGGCTGGCTCCGTGGCGTTAAGGTCTACGAAACCTTTGTGGAAGGCGCTCAGGAAGGCTTTACCATGGCTATTCGAATGATTCCCTTTCTAGTAGGCATCTTAGTGGCCCTCAACATCTTCCAAGCTTCCGGTGCCTTTGATGCGGTCATTCATTTACTGGCGCCTATTTTGGGAAGGGTGGGAGTACCGGCTGCCGTGGTGCCCTTAATTTTGGTTCGCCCACTCTCCGGAGGCGCAGCACTGGGAGTGACCACCGGTCTCTTGCAGCATTATGGACCTGACTCGTTTGTGGGCCGCGTGGCCTCAACTTTGCAGGGAAGCACTGATACGACGTTTTATGTGATTACTCTGTATTTCGGCTCAATTGCAGTGCGCCAGACGCGATATGCATTGCCGGTCGCCCTGATCGGCGATTTAGCCGGATTCGTTGCTGCCATCGTAATCTGTCATCTGCTATTCTAATTGGCGTATCGGTCCTCACGTGTCACTGATCCGAATTGCGGTGCCAACGTCGAAAAATACGATCAACAGTAATGGCTACAATCGAGGAAAACAGAGTGGCGATGATGGTCGGGCCTACAATTTCGGTTGGGTTGCGAGATCCCGCTGCCACCCTGAGAGCAATCACAGTGGCGGGAATTAAGTTGATTGAAGCTGTGTTGATGGCCAAAAAGGTAATCATGTCTTGAGAAGCTCGATCTTTGACGCGGTTGAGTTTTTGCAATTCCTCCATGGCTTTGAGTCCAAACGGGGTGGCGGCTCCCCCCATGCCCAAAATATTTGCCGACATGTTCATTAACATGTTGCCCATAGCCGGATGATCCTTGGGGATACCCGGAAACAATCGTCCTACCAGAGGAGTCATGATCCGCGCCAATCCCCGCATTAGTCCCGACTCTTGAGCGATTTTAGCCATCCCTAGCCAAAGTGACATAATGCCAATAAATCCAACGGCAATTTCTACCGCTTTTTCACTACTGGTGACGATAGCTTCGGTGACCGAAAGCATCGAGTGGTGGGCCGCACTGACCGCAAGTCCTCCCAAAATCAGCAACAACCAGACAACGTTGACCATGACAGCCCCTCCCGTTGGCGCGTGTAAACCCGCCTACGGGAGTATATGGCTTCTCACCAACCCTAATGACCAGGATCTAAAGTAATATTGTCAATCAGGCGGGCAGGGCCGACGTACGCGGCCAACGCGAGCGTCGCAGGACGCTCTATGATGTCAACCTGGCAAAGCGACTCAAAGTCAACACACTCGATATATTCTGCGGACAATTCTGCAGACGCCAGAATATTGTTTACCTGTGCCACCAAGACCCGCGATCGTCTTTCCCCGTTACGAAACAACTCCTCCGCTGCCGTTAGTCCTCTGTACAGATAACTGGCTTGGTTTTTTTCCGCTGGTGAGAGATATTGATTTCTCGAAGAAAGTGCTAATCCCGAACTTTCCCTCACGGTAGCAACTCCCACGATCTTCACCGGAAAATTCAAATCGTGAACCATTTGCCTAATGATGGCCAACTGTTGGGCGTCCTTTTGCCCGAACACAGCCACATCAGGTTGAACAATATGTAGCAACTTGGTCACTACCGTGGTTACACCCGCAAAATGCGTGGGGCGGCTCTGCCCGCACAACACCTGCGACATTTCTCCCACGGTTACCGTGGTAAGACTGGCACCACTGGGATACATAATCTCCACCGTCGGATTAAACACCACGTCCGTTTTGCCGAGTTGAGCCAGTTTCTCCAAGTCGACTGCTAAATCTCGCGGATACCTGGAAAAATCTTCGGATGGACCAAACTGCAACGGGTTGACAAATATGGACACCACCACCTTGTCCACAATTTTGGCAGCTTCGGTGACCAGAGCCAAGTGCCCGGCATGCAAGGCCCCCATCGTCGGCACCAAAGCCACGGTTTTTCCCAAACGACGCCATGTGTCGTGCCAAGACCGCATTTGGTCAAGTGTTACCACAATTTCCACTAGTTCAACGTCCTTGCTCTATAATGTTTTTCAACGTGCGAATCAAGTAGTCTTCGCTAACCGCCCCTTCAATGGCGCCAGAGGGACCGCGGCCAAGTCGTATTATCGTGCGAGGCACAGCATACACCGCATTTTCTTCCGCCCATTGAGGAAATTCGGTCGCTTCCACCACCGTGCCGCGAACTCTGGCCGGATTGGCTAAAGCCAATGTGTGAACCAGGCGTACCGCCCGGGGGCAATGAGGTCAGGTTGGAGTCACAAAGACCTCCAACATAATATCGTCTTCAATATTACGAATAAAGTTCAAAGACGGATCTGACAGTCTGATGCGATTTTGCGAAACATCCAGCAGTGCTTCTATCAACACGGAAAATTCGTAACCCGTCGGCAAACCAATAAACCGAATCCCGCTATCTTCCCGCCGATGATCCGCAACGACTAAAGTCGGCACTTGCTGCACTCCATATAGAGCCGCCAATAAATTGTCATGGCCCACGTTCCAGATCTCTAGGCGCAGCAAGTCGGGCATTACACGCACCACTTCGCGAAGCAAAACCACAGCATCATGGGACCACTGATGGCCCTCTTCGACAAACAATTCCAGATGCACCGAGAATTTCAAATCCCGAAACATCTCACGTAGCGTCTGCCTATCACGTTCAGACAGAGGGTTCATTGCTATCATCCCCGACCATCATGTCTCTGCCCCCTTGCGATACTTCCCTGTATTGTCGGGAACACATCGGATTCCCAGGCAATCATGCCCCCGGTACCACCGCATGGTTGCGAAAACCGCGCCGCTTAAATATATGAAATGCTGGCATGGCACGGTAACCGAATCGACAACTAAGCACTACGGGTTTAGTGCCGTCCAGCCGTTGACACCGTTGGCGAATCTCGGCCAAAGGAATTGACTCACATTGCGGGATATGGCCCCGGGCAAATTCTTCCACGGTACGGACATCCCCTACCGTGATTATCCCCGATGCCAACGCCTCGGCAGTCTTCTCAGCGGAAATCCGTCGAGTTCCAATAATCGGGGCTACCCGACACCAGACGAGCCAGACCGCTACCAGACCGAAAGAGATATTAGTAACCAGGCCCACACCTACCCCCCCTTTCATTTTTCCCGGGCATTTCACAAGAAGTCACCGACCCCCAATTAGCCGTGGGGTCCATATTTTCCAATCCTAGATTTCAGTTTATCGATTTGGCAGTCAGTTGGCTACAGTCCGGGTTCCGAAGAGGGCCAGGTTAATCGTTTGCGAACCGCAATAAATTCATTTCCTAACGCATCCAATCGCGCTTCTATCTCGGAGCGGTCATCTTCCCAGAAGAAAATATCTAGAAGTCGGCTTTCCAGGCTTCCCCGTTTTTCCAAGTGGCGTAATATGACGTCAAGTAAACGATTAACCTGGCGGAACAAGTCAATTTTTTCGTGGAGCAGTCGCAGAATATCTTCTTCCACAGTCTCCACAGTCAGCAGGTTATAAATTTCTACCGGGTGCTGCTGCCCAATACGATGCACTCGCCCAATGCGTTGTTCGATACGCATGGGATTCCATGGCAAGTCAAAGTTTATCAATTGATGACAAAATTGCAGGTTTATGCCTTGTCCCCCCGCTTCCGTTGATACTAAAACCGAAGGTTGAGAGCGGAACCACTCAATCAATGCGTCTCGTTCTTTGCCCCTTAATCCCCCATGAAATGCCCTGGATGGAAATCCCATGGTGTTTAAGTAATTGACCAACATATCTTGAGTGGCGCGATATTCGGTAAAGATCAATACTTGCCCTGGCAAATGAAGCAGCATCTGAGC